>NZ_WOEI01000001.1 GCF_009733925.1 Streptobacillus canis
AAAGATAAATGATGAAGAAAATATTAGATTCCATCAAAGTTATCAAAAGATACCAGTAAAACATTTAGAAAAAGAAAAAGCTTTCTTACAACCACTACCATGTGAAAGTATAAGAAAGCAATATAAGATTAAAACTCATAATCTAAAAGTTGATAATTCATCTTTAATAACTTACCATAAAAAGAAATATTCAGTACCATCTAAATATATAGGTAAAATTATTGATGTGCAACAAATAGATGATATATTATACATGTATTGTAGCACAAAACTAATAACATTTCATCAAATTTCTAAAAATAATACATGTATAATAGGAGAAAACAATGGAAAGAACAATTTATGAAATATTAATTGATAATTTTGAATATTTAAAATTAAAGGAGGAATTTAAAAACAGTGATATGTCTCTTGTGGAAGCTTTAGTTAAACTTACTGATTATGAGATAAGTCATAAAGAAAGTAATTTAATAACCTCTATGATAAAGATAGCAGGATTTCCTTTTAAGAAAGAAATAGATGAGTTTGATTTTGATTATCAAGACAATTTAAATAAACAAGAAATATTAGATCTATTAAGTCATAGATTTATTCATAATCTTGAAAACATTATCTTTGTAGGACCTAGTGGTGTAGGTAAGACACACCTTGCTACATCTATTGGGATATCTACAGCTAAAAAGAGAATGTCTACTTATTTCATTAAATTTAATGATTTAATAAATCAACTTAATAAGGCAAATAGAGAAGGAAGAGTTAACGAAAGAATTAAACATTATTATAAATATAGGGTTTTAATAATAGATGAACTTGGATATATCCCTATATCAAAAGAAGAAGCCTTAATGTTTTTCAAACTTATTAATGATAGATATGAAAAGAAGTCAACAATAGTAACAACTAATGCTGACTTCAAAGAATGGGGTAATATATTTTCTGATAATACATTAGCTAATGCGATATTAGATAGGTTATTACACCATTGTAATGTTATTAATATTAATGGTAAATCTTATAGAGTTAGAGATTATTATCAAGAATAAGAACGACATTCTTATTTTGACAAAATACTACATTTCTATATTGATATTAATATTATATAGTCAAAATTAAAATTAAACCCCTAACTATCTTGGCCATCCTCCCCAATTTGGGTTTAAATCTTCATCGTATGATGGTTCATCATCATCTGGTCCCATTACATAATTTTTATTTAATAACATACATCTCACCTCCTTTAAATGTATCACATATTGTAATTTTATATATCTTATATAAATATTACTTTAATTAAAAATGATTTCTAATAATTCAAATTACATTCATTTTTCTATTACTAACAATGGATTATTTCTGCAACTTATTTATCTATAATTTAGATACATTATATTTCTAACAAAAGAATTGTTTTATTGTATTACTTTTTTCATCTTCATGTTTTATCACAAAATCTAATGCAACTTCAATTAATAATATTCTTTCTTCAATTGTATCAAAATCATCAAATCTATATTTTTCCCTTTTATGTTCAATAAAAAGTTGATTATCATAAATATATATATTTGTTTCAAAAATATACTCAGAATTTAGATAATCATTATAGCATGAAATTTTTATAAATTCTTCTTCATTTTGATTTAAGTCATTGATTTTATTATATCTATTACTTAGATTCCACCAATTAAAGTCTATTTCTTTTTTTAAATATTATTTTTTCTAACAAAGATTTCAAATCTTCTTTTTCAAATCTAATACCTTCATATTTTTCCCTTTCTTTCTTTAGTTACACATAAATAATATCATTATTTTTTAATTATAAAAAGGAACAATAATAAAAAAAATTTATAGCCAAAGCAAAATTTAAACTATGATTTTATTATATTTTTTTGCTAAACTTCTCTTACTAATCATTCAAAAAAGGAACAATTAAATAAAAATTCCATATTATACTGGAATAACATTCGTAGAGTTACTCTTTAAGAGTCCTGTATTCTCTTTAATTCTAACATATCTTTTTTTAACCTAAATCCCTTAAAAAATATACAACAAAATGCTTGAAACTAGAAATATAAATAGTTTTCAAGTATTTTTTTCTTAACTTTCTATTCTATTCGTTGTACAATATATACACTAAGGAGATGATGCTAATCCCTAAAAAAGAATATCATTTAAAGGAGAGTATGTTTAATTCTATACAGTAAAAAATGAAAATAAAACAAGAACTAATAAATCTAAAATAATAGGAAAACTTGTAAATATTGATGATAGAACTAAAATGTATGCTAATAATAACTACTATGAAATATTTGAAACTGAAAGAGATAAAAAAACTAATGAAGTTGTAAGTGTTAGTGCTAGTGTAGTATTATATTTAATAGCTAATAAATTAGGATTAAAAGAAATTTTAAAAAAAGTTTTTGATGATAAATAAAAGCATATTTTACAAATAGCCTACTTTATGATAATAGAAAGTAAAGTTATGTATTTAATTGATGATTACTTTGATAAACACATAAATATATTTGATATAAATATAAATTCTAAAAATTTGATGTATATATATAAAACAATAGATGAAACATTAAAACTAGATTTCTTTAAATTATGGAAAAATAAGATAATAAGTGATGAAGATTATGTGGGATATGATGTAACATCATTATTAAGATATTCTGAAAGTATACCTATTGGAGAATTTGGATATTATAGAGATAAAGAAAATTTACCACAAATAAATGTAGGAGTGCTTTATTCACAAAACAAAGATTTTCCGGTATGTTATGATATATATAATGGTAGTATAAATGATAAATCTTTGCAAAGAAAATTTACAATACACTAGTGATTATGATATAAAAATATTAGTTTTTACATTAAATAATGAAAAAGTATATAAAGAAAAGTTAATTAAAAAGGATAATAGCATAAAAGATATAGAGAATATTATACTGGATTTAAGAGTTTATGGAACTAGTTAGGAAATAATAATAGATGATAATAAATATATAAATCATATATATTATGATAATGCTAGAGCTAATGTAAAAGAAATATGCTTAAAGCTCATTATGATAATATGAAAAATACTTTAGATTTTACTTATTTAAATACACAAAACGCTGTATCTTTACGAGGGAAATTCTTTATTGGATTTATAGCTCAAATATTGTTAGATTATGTTGTTTCTAAAGTAAAGTATTTTAAAAAGAAAAAAGAAATTTTATCTATAAAAAATGATTAGTATATTAGAAAATATTGTTTTACTAAATAATAATAATAATAATAATAATAATAATAATAATAATTTACTATTAAAACCACTTACAAGTAAACAAAAAAATATAATAATTGGATTAGATTGATCTATTGATGATTTTTGAAAAACTTGGACTTTAAAATTTAAGTTTTTTCTTTGTATATTTTTTAAGGAATTTATGTTTAAAAATAAAATTTTAAAATATAAAAAGCAAAACAGTTTTATTATTTTTTCCTTGATTTAAAAATATAGATGTGCTAAAATTAAGTAAATATAATACTTGTGAGTTTTAACTGTACAAGTCATATTCCAGTAAAATAAGGATTGAAACTATAACATATAAGAGCGATCAAAATACTGATGATGTGTACAAGTCATATTCCAGTAAAATAAGGATTGAAACTCCTCATTCCAATTACATGGAGCGGGATTATGTGCGTACAAGTCATATTCCAGTAAAATAAGGATTGAAACTCCTCATTCCAATTACATGGAGCGGGATTATGTGCGTACAAGTCATATTCCAGTAAAATAAGGATTGAAACTCATATACAATATCTTCAATGTGATATTGTATTTCAGTACAAGTCATATTCCAGTAAAATAAGGATTGAAACGATGCTGATAAATCTTTAGAAGATACTGCGAATCGTACAAGTCATATTCCAGTAAAATAAGGATTGAAACGATGCTGATAAATCTTTAGAAGATACTGCGAATCGTACAAGTCATATTCCAGTAAAATAAGGATTGAAACTGCTTTTTTCGCATCTGAATATTTGTTCATTGACTCGTACAAGTCATATTCCAGTAAAATAAGGATTGAAACTGTATAAAACTCAAATGAAGATTAAAATGAACATTATAGTACAAGTCATATTCCAGTAAAATAAGGATTGAAACTGGTAGATACTTCTTCCCATCGCTGAACTTGTCTTTTGTACAAGTCATATTCCAGTAAAATAAGGATTGAAACATTTCTATTTCGAATACTTTCTCTTTCATTTTATTCGTACAAGTCATATTCCAGTAAAATAAGGATGTTAAGCTATACTTATGGATACCTTTTTTTGATCTGTTAATTTTAACAGGTCTTTTTTTGTTCAGTAAAAAATGAACAAAAAAAATTTTATATATTAGTGTTTATGTTGAAATTTTAAAAAAAATAGGAACAAAAAAATAAGAACTATTTACTTAATACTGTTCCTTTAAAAATAAGATGAATTTATATAGAATATAAACATAAAGGAAATGGAGGTATTGCATGAAATCAAAATCATATATAAAATTGTTAATGAAAATAGGCCAAGATTTAGATATAAATACTAAAGAAAAAATAAGTAGAATAGAATTATTAATTATTAAGTGTTTAGCATTAAAATATTTAAATCTAGAAATTGTAGATGTAGAATCTTTAGAAAAAGATAAATCTAATATATTGAAAATAATAAATTTATTATGGTACAAGATGCATGGAGAAGAATACATAGAATTAGATGATAGAAATTACTTAGATTTTAGAATAAATTTAGGACTAATACTTTATTCTATAGAAGTACCGACGATTAGTAAGCTATTAATGAAAATAGCAAATGAAATAGTTGGTAATAAATATTTAAGGAGGTGCAAGTATGGCAAAAATAATTAAATTTGACTTGACATTATTGGGTAAAAGAATTAATAATTTAGAATTATTACAAAAAAATTTCTCCTTGAGTGAAATAATGGATTATTATCATTCAGGTATTTTATACAAATGGTTAAATATAAGAGAATATAATGATGTTGCCAATAAAGTAAAAAACATTAAAGTGAAAACAGAAAAAGAAATAGCAAAAGAATTAATAAATATTTTTGAGGTTTCTAAAGATCAAAAATATATTGAGGAGATTATTGAGATGCATTATTATGAAAAAAAATATGAGTCAATACTTTTAAAAGAAAGAAAAGATAATCAAATTATGTTTAATCAAATTAATCTATATAGTGATATTCTTAATAAAGCTATTAATGAAAAAGAAATTACAAGTTTAATGAATTATGTTGAATATATTGAAAAACATTTTTTACATTTATTTAATATTGCAAATGAAGATTTTTTTAATAAGATAATGATAAATAAAAATTATATACTTCTATTATTAGTTTTAGCAAGTACTAAATTAAAAGTAGAATGGTTAGAAGATAAAGAAAAGTATAAGAAAATAAAAGAAATTATAGGTTTTGAATATAAAATTAAATCAAATATTCAAGGAATTAAAGAGTATAATAAAAATGTTAATAATCTATGGGAAAAAGTTACAAATAAGAAGTCTATAGTTATATTTATAGGTAAAAATGTAGAAATAAGAGAAAATGAAAAAAGTGAAGTTTATAATAAATTAGAAAAAGATTATAAACCATTAATGTTATCAAAGTTTGAATTTAAGTCAAATCATATATTAAGTAAAATAATATATTTGGAGGTTGAGAGATGAAGTTGACAATTGAAAAAGAAAGTCCAACATATTTATTAAGAAGTTATGTTGAAGCATTGTTTCCCATAATATATATTAATCATTTTGATTTTAAATATGTAGATGAATTAATTGAAAAAGCAAATTTAAATAAAGATATTATAGAGTATATTGAAGGTTTAGGTGTTGTTGATTCAAAAACAAGAATTTTAGAAAATGAGATTAGTTTAGTTGATTTTTTAAAAACAATAAAAGAGTTTGGGTATGAAAATGATAATGTAATTATTTTGAAAGATGTTCATAATTCGTTGAATAATATAGAAGTAATATCTGGATTAAAAGAGATTATTTATAGAAATTCTAATATTGAAGGTTATGGTTCGAGTATTATTATTGTTTCAAGTAAATTAAATATACCAATAGAATTAAAAGAATATATAACGATTTTAGATATACCTTTACCAGAAAATCAAGAAATAAAAGAAATTTTAACTGAATTTCAAGAAGATTTTAATATTAAAATAGAAAAAGAAATTTTATTTGAATTAAAAAATCAATTTAAGGGTTTAAATAGATTTCAAATTATACAAATACTTAATTTAGCATTGCAAAAAAAAGGTGTAATCGATAAAGATGGTATAAAGTTAATATTAAAAACTAAAGAGCAATTAATAAAGAAAAATGGTTTAATTGATTTAATAAGAACAGATGATGATATTGAAAGTATAGGTGGACTTGAAAATTTAAAAAGTTGGCTAAGTGATAAGGAAAAAGTATTTAGAAAATTAACTGAAGCTATAAAATTTGGAGTAGATATACCGAAAGGTATGTTAATTACAGGTTTACCTGGATGTGGGAAAAGTTTGTGTGCTAAAGCAACATCAGGATTATTTAAACTTCCATTATTAAGATTAGATGTAGGGAGGTTATTAGGGAAATATGTTGGAGAATCAGAAGAAAATATGAAGATGGTATTAGAAGTTGTAGAAGCAATATCACCTTGTATACTTTGGATAGATGAAGTTGAGAAAGCATTTTCTGGTGTTGGAAATGAAAATAGTGGAAGTGAGGTAACAACTAGATTATTTGGACAATTTTTAACTTGGATGCAAGAGAAAAAATCAAATGTCTTTGTTGTTGCAACAGCAAATGATGTTTCTAAGTTACCATCTGAATTTTTAAGAAAAGGTAGATTTGATGAGATATTTTTTGTTGAGTTACCTAAATTAGAGGAAAGAAAGAAAATTTTAACAATTCATTTAAATAAAAGAAATAAAAATAATAGTAGAATAAATATAGATCAAATAGCAAAAATAACTGAAAATTATAGTGGTGCAGATTTAGAAACAATAGTTAAAAATGCAGTTGAAAAAATATTTATAAATAATAAATTAGAGTTAGAAACTATAGATTTAGAAAATGCTGTAAAGGAAATAAAAGGTATGGGAAAAAGTTTTAAAAATCTGATTAATAATATTAGGAAAAATAATATTAACTACGGATTTAAGAAAGCTAATAAAGGAGGAAGATAAGTGTTTGGATTCTTAAAAATTAGAAAAAAAGAGAAGCTAAAAAAAGTTATTCAAAAATTTTTAGAAAATACAAATAAAAATGCAATTGTAGAAATGTTGAAAAAAGAATTAGCAAATAAAAATGAAAAAGAAATATTAGAAATAGTATTAAATATAGAAAAAGGTGTGAATAAACAAATAGAAGTTTTAGAAGAAATAGAAACACAAGAAAAAAAAGGTAAATCATATGAAGGGATTCTTACAGCAGAAATTATAGATACTATTGAAAAATCTGGAGTAAATAAAGAAGAAGCAAAAGAAAAACTTAATGAGATTATAGATGTTAATTCAAATATTAATTCTTATATTATTAATGAAGTTGGAAAAAATTATTATGTAAATAATGAATTTAATTCAGTGGAAGAGAAAGAAAAGTTTTCCAATACCTTAAAACAAGTAGCTTCAACTATATCGATTGATAAAATAACAGGATATATTAATAGTATAAAAAATACTATTGATAATGGTAATGAAGCAATGAAATCAGTAATCTATACTAATACCGGTTGTATTAATCA
Organism: Streptobacillus canis; assembly: GCF_009733925.1. Classification (NCBI taxonomy): domain Bacteria; kingdom Fusobacteriati; phylum Fusobacteriota; class Fusobacteriia; order Fusobacteriales; family Leptotrichiaceae; genus Streptobacillus; species Streptobacillus canis. Next base: position 7,802 of record NZ_WOEI01000001.1, read on the forward strand.
AAATAGTAATTTAGATGGTTTTATAGCAGAGCAAAAACTTGTTAATAGCTTTAATATAGATGCTAGTGTAAAAAAAAGTGAAATATTTTCTTTAGTACCAGACTTAAAACCTAAAATGGGTTATAGTAAGAATGGATTTGATGTAATAATGAAAAATGGGGAAGGTAAGAATATACATCAATATCAAGTTAAATATGGTGCAACTGATAAAGATACTATAAAGTTATTAAAAAATGGGAATTATAATAATCAAACAATAATTGTACCTTCTGATCAAGTTAAAGGTGTACAAAAAGCGTTTCCAAATAAAACAGTAATATCAAATCTTTCACATGATAGTATAAAGGGAAAAGGTTATACAAAACAAGAAATGAAAAAAATACAATTAGAAGTACAACAAGGTAATGTTGGAATAATGAATAATAGTTTTAAAAATGATGTAAATATATATTCATTAAGTAAACAAGTTGCTAAACAAAGCTTTACAGCTGGATTTTCTGCATCATTATTGAGTATGGCTTCAACATTAATTAATGATAAAATACAAGGAAGAGATACAGATGCAAATCAAATGCTTGAAAAAGCATTGATTACAGGAAGAGATATAGAGATTTCAACAGCTATAGGTGCAGCACTTAAAGTTGGAGTAGAAAATGGATATATTACTGGTGTTGCTGCAAAATATCTTAATGATACATCTATAGGTGTAGTTGCGAGTTCAAGTTTAGGTATAATGTCAACTTGTTATAAAGTAGGAACAGGTGAGATAAGCTTGATTAAAGGTTTGAATAATATTGGAAAACAATTAACTTCATCTTTTACATCAATTAAATCATTCCAGTGGGCATATAATTTTGCAAAAAGTAAATTAGTAAAATATTTAGGTGGGATGATGCTACCTATGGGGAATGTAATTAATGTTGCATCAGTTGTTATGGGTGCAGCTACTTCTATGATTTCAACTAAAGCTGCAGAAGCTATATATGATGGTGGGACAAAAATAGTTAGTAGTCTATACAATGGAACTGTTAATACAATCAAAAAAGGTGTTGAAGGTGTTAAAAGTTTGGCAAAAGGATCAACAAGTTTAATAGGGAATTTTTTAAAAAAAGGTACAAGTGTTGTTAAGAGTGTTGTTGGGAATGCTGTAAGAGGATTAAGTAAAGTAGCTTCATCGATAGGTAGTTTTTTTGGATTTTAAAATAATGAAAGGATAGGATAAAATGAAAGTATTAAATTTAGATGAAAAACAAAAGAAAAATTTAAAAGGATTTTTAAAAGAGGTAATCTTGGAGAGAAAAATTGATTTTGATTGGCTTGATCTTGAAGCAAGATATAGAGATTTAGAAGAAGTTGAAAATGATTCTTTTCTAGGATTAGATTATTTTGATTTTACAATATCATTTTATGGTAATAGAAATGAAATATGTATTTTTGAAAATAGATTATATGTAAATATATATAAAAATAATAATGGAATCTGTTATGTTTTTTCTCAACCTACAACAGTTGAAAGCGCTTTAAATGATATATATGATATTTTACAAAAAGTTTTAGAAAATGAAGAAGAAAAAAAAGAAATGATACTTAATTTCTTTTTAAATAATTAGGAGGTAAAATGAATAATAGTATTAGAATAATCGATTTAACGCAAGAACAAAAAAAGAATCTTAAAAGTTTTTTAAAAATAATAATCTATGATAAAAAAATAATATTTAATTGGAATGATTTAGAAAATAGATATTTGAAATTAGTAGGGGAGGATAATGGTAGTTTTTTAGGAATAGAATTATTTGATTCTAAAGCTTTAAATAGTAGCTATGGTAATCAAGTTAAATTTGTAGAAAATGACCTACATATCAGTGCTAAAGAGTACATTATAATAAAATCAAAAGATAAAATAGAGATGGCATTATATAAGATACTGGAAGCAATGGAAATGGTGTTAGAAAATGAAAATGATATTATAGAAACAATTAATCATTTTTTTAATAATTAATGGAGGTGATAGAAATGAAAATAAATTTTATGATAATATTTTTGATATATAATATATTTATATCGATATTGAATTATTACTTTATATCAAATTTAATAAGAAGAATTAAAAAAGATTTTTATAATGAAATAATGTTAGAAATTAACTCATATGATATAAATGGAATAATAGATAAAAAAAATTATTTAATAAACAAATTAGGGCAAACTTTATATAAAGAAGGTCATATTGAGGAATTATTTAATTCATTGGATAAAATTAAAAATAAAAAACTAAGATCATTTATTGAAAAATTTGTCATTTTAAAACTTGAAATAGAGGAGAAAAATGGTAATTGAATTAATTTATATAACATTTATTGTTATTCCAAGTATCTATTTTATGGCAAGCTTAGCTTATGTAAAATTTAAAATGCGAGATATTTATATAGAGTATAGTATTATGTGTGAATCATTAATGGAAATATTAAATAAAAGAAAATGAACGATAAGATTTAATAGTAAAAAGATATTTAACTATTAAATTTTTTTCTAATAAAAAGAAGGAGATGAGTATAATGACAAAGTTAGATTGGGCAAAATATTTAGAATTAGATATTGAAAATATGACTGAAGAAGAAATAGAAAAAATTGTAAATAAATTTTTATGTATAGATTAAAATAATATTTTATCATATGAATAATAATATTAATAATATATATGAAAAAGTTTATGAAAAAATAAAAAAATGAGGTATAATATTAATAGAATAAAAAAGAAGGGAGTATATATTATTATATATGGGAGATAAAAAATTATTAATTATAACATTAACAAAAGGAATTTGGGATAAATTAGATTTTGAATATAGATTATTTGAAAATGATAAAGAAGTAGAAATAAAAGACTATAGTTATTTTATTGAACTATATATAAATAAATATAAATTTGATGAAATAATTTGTATAGGAACTGAAGCAAGTTCATGGGATTATTTATATAATATTTTAAATAAAACTAGAAATCAAGAAGAATATGATTGGGGAAATATTAAAAATGAAGAAGAGTTGAATGAAATTTTAAACAAGAATACAGATATTAAAATAAATTCAGTTATTTTAAGTAGCAATGCTAATAAATCAGTTAGGAATAAAATTTTTAATTTAAAGGATAAAATAAAAGAATTTGATGATATATATATAGATTTCTCAGGGTTTCCGAGAAATTTATCATTAGATATATTAATGATAATAAACAATATGATTTACAGTATGAAAGGTAAAAGAAAATTTAATTTTTTTATGCAATATTCTGATGTACCTAATAAGAAGTCAGATATTTTTCTTGATAATAGAATACTTAATAATTTAGTTGAAATAAATAATTTAAGTTCATTTTTAAATTATGGAGATACTGAAAATTTAGAATATATGTTTGAGGAAGAAGAAGCAATTAATAAATTTAAAAAAATGTATTTGGCACAACAATTTAATTTAGTTGAAGATTTTAATAATACCTATTTTTCGCTTATTAAAGTAGATAAGAAATTTGAAATTGCTAAAAAAAATAAAGTTGTAAATAAAATGTTTGAATTATATTCATATCAATATCCTGAAATCGAAAAATTGAGAGGAAATAGTTCTCCAAATAAAAAAGACTGGGAAAATAATTTAATCGCAATGTCTAGTGTTAATTTATCAAGAAAAAATCTTGGAATTGCAATAAACAATATACATGATATGAATGATAACAATATTTCAAAATTAAAAAAAATATTAAAAAATATAAATAATTCTAGAAATCAAATATTACACGCTTTTACATATAAAAAAAGTAAAAAAAGTAAAAAAAGAAAGGATTATAATTCAATATTGGAAATATATAAAAGTTTTAGGGTGTTACAAGGTCAAAATGATAAAAAAGATGTAAGCAATGTTTTGATTTGGAATTTAGGAGATACTGATTATTATGAAGTAGAATATGAGTATAAAAATAAAAAATATAAAGATAATATAACTCTTAAAATACTTGATTGTGAAGAAAAAGGTAAAAAGAAATACGACACTATTCTTATAATTGGGACTAAAACAAGTAATTGGGATTTTTTAATATCCAAACTTAGTAATCAAATTAATATAAATAATACAAATAAAAATTATAAAGAAGAAGATATAAATAAAAAACTTAAAACTATTGATAAGAGATATAATGCTGTTTTTATACCAGAAGGTAAAAATAATGATGAAATTGATAATATTTTTGAAATATTATGTAATAAATTAATAGAAATATTAGATATTAAAGATGGCAAGAAATATGCAAAGAATAAATATAAAATAAGTTATGATATAACTCATTCTTATAGAAGTACGGTTTACTATGTTATAGTCTTTTTTTTCTATTTAGAATTACTATTTTTAAATATTGAATTAGAAAATATTACGTATGCACAATGTATCTTAAATGATAAAGAAAATGAAAATAAAAAATTAAGTAATTTAGAAAGTAGAAAAAATAAAATATTAAATTGTAAAACAATTTTAGATTCATTAAAAACTGAAAAAAATAAAATAGATTTAGAAAAATATTGTAAAAATAATTTTGATATAAAAATAAAAAGTGAAGAATTAAATAAATTTTTAACCGAGATACCTAAAATATTTGAAATAAATGACTATAAATCTTATGAATTAATTTATGACAGATTTTTAAACTATGATAATAACATTGGAAATTTAAAAGGATTAGAACTTCAAATTTATAATATTTTGAAAGATATAATTATTGGTGATGAAAATAAAGATAGAATGATTCACTTTATAAGAAAACAATTTGAATTTAATAATTTACTATTTGTTTTATATAATTTGACTGATTATTATTACTATATAATTTTTGAGAATGAAAATAATGAAAATGAATACGAAAAAAATTATGATTATTGTAAAAAAATGAGTGAATATTTCGCTGAAGATTATCCATTTATTAAAGAGGTAAATGAGATAATGTTTAATAAAAAAAATGTTAGAATAGTAGCAGGACATAATAAAGAAATAAAGATAAATAACAATTTAGATTTATTAAAAACAGATTTAAATAGATTGATTACCTTATTTGAAGATAATCAAGATAAAATAGAAGGTTTAAAAAAAAGAATTGGAGAAAATAAAAAATGAAAATAGTTGAGAGAAGAACACTGACATTATCAAGAGATATATATGAAAAGTTTTCTGAAGATCAAAGAATGTTTAATCTAGGTATAAATGAGATAATAAATAGAGTATTAACAATATATTTAGATGACATAAGTCCTATTTTAAAACAATATTTAGATAAAATTGAGGTAGTAAGAGAAAAAGAAATAGGAATTAATCCCAAATATAAGATTAGAAATGGAAGAACAACCTATTCTTTAAAAAAGAATACGAAAGAAATTATAAAAAAATATTTAAATGAAAACAATAAAGGAATAGAAGATCTTTCTGATATTATATTAGAGACATTTAAAAAATTTTATTCTTTCGAAAGATACGAAAGAGAAAGATTACTAAATTTTGATATGTTTTTGAAAATAAAAGAAAAAATATTAACGGATAAATTTATAAAATGTAGATATAATAAAGAAGGAGAAATTCATGATGAAATTATTATACCTATAGATATGAAAGTAGGAATAAAGGAAGGTAGAAATTATTTAGTTTCATATAGAAAAGAAGTAAAAGGTAATCAGGATCATTATTTTAATATAAAATTTTCTGAAATATTGAATTTTGAAGAAACTTTTGAAGATATAATTGATTTAGATAAAGAAGAAGTAATGGACATACTTGATAATTTTGATGAAACTTTATCGTGGATAAAAAAAGATGTACCTGTAACTGTAAAGTTTACAGAGAAGGGTTTAGAATTATTTGAGAATGTGATTCATTCATATAAGCCAAGATTAAGTGAAAGAAATATAAACGAGAATATTTTGACTAGAAATGTAATCGCAAACAAATTTTTAACAGAAAAATATTTTGCTCCTTATTATGAACATGCAACCATAGTAAGTCCTTCATATATTAGAGAAGATATAATGAAAAGATTAGAAAAAATGTGTAAAAATTATGGAATAATAAAATAGTGTGTAAAGGAGAAGAAAATTATGAGTAATGTTGCTAGAAGGATAACATTTGACTTTTTTGAATATGAACAAATGAAAATTGATTTAGTTTTTTTTAATAAAACAAAGAAAGGATTGTTAAATGAATTAATTTGTGCAACAAATAATAAAGAAGTAAAGAAATTGCTTGATTCTAAAATCCCTGAAATAAAAAAATTAGAAATAAAATTTAAAAAAAAGGTAATAAATAAAAATTCTACAAAAGTTATAGATTTATTATGTGATGAAAAAACAGTTGAAGTATTAAAAAAATATGGAATTAATGATTATTCAGAACAAAATGCTTTTATAAAAAAAATAAAAACTAATTTCTATAAATTACCGAGATTTGAACGTGAAAAAATTTTATATTTTGAAAATTACAAGAAACTTTTAAAAGTAATAGAGGGAGAGAATACACCAAAAATTGTTGAAATACAACATTTAATTTTTGACGAAAAAACAAATAAAACTAAAATAGTAAGTAATACAATAAAACCGATAGCAATAAAAGTAGGGTTAAATGAAAATAGAAACTATTTAGTTTATGTAGATAAAAATAATTATTTTAGAAATATAAAATTATCTTCAATATTGAATATTAATGATACATTGGAAGAAGAAATTTTTAATTTTAAATCTATTGATTATAGGAAAAAAGAAAAAATACTAGAAAATTTTGATGCGTATTTAAATATTTTAGTTGATGAACCTTTGGAAGTTAGTTTTACTAAAAAAGGTTTATATTTATATGAAAATCTAATATTAGTGGATAAACCAGAAGAAATAAAGAAAGAGAGTACTAAAAAGATAAAAAAATTTCAATGTGGACATTTTTTAGCCTTTAGGTACTTTCAAAAATTTTTTGAAGATGCAACGATTCTAGGACCTGAACATATAAGAAAACATTTTATTGAAAAAATAATAAATACTGCAAAAAATTATGATTTATTATTTATTGATAAAAATAATGATTACTATAATAAAATTAAAGCAATGTGTGATAAAAAAGATAAAATTAAAAAATAAAGAGAGGTTGATTTTTGGATGAAAAAAATTGTAACAGTGGAAACTGTTAAAATTAAAGAGTATATTTTTGCAACAAATAAATTAAAAACAATACAAGGTGCAAGTTATTTATTAGATTATGTAAATAATGTTGGAATCAGAAAAATTCTAAAAAAATTCAATATTATTGCTGAAGCGGACCCTTTATTAAATTATGGTGAAATAGAGAAAATATTCAAGTCAAATGAAGATATATTGAAACAAATAGAAGAAAAAGTAATGATAAATGATTCAAAATTAAATGGGGAATTGATATATATTGCAGCAGGGAATGCTAAATTTATAATTGATGAAACTGTTGATTACAATGCATTAAAAAAAGAAATAGAATATTTATATAAATTTGTTGCACCTGGGTCAAAAATCATGATGGAATATATTGAAATATCTGATAAAGATGATATATCTGAAAAAATAGGGCAATTATCTACAATAGTAAATCAAAAAAAGAATAATGGATTTAAAATAGAAAATTTAGATTTACCATTTATTGAAAAATGTGATTTTTCAAATAATGAATTAGCAGAAATAGATTTTGAAAAATATCTTGAAGAATATTATGGAAGTATTGATAATAATAATTATATAGATAATTTAATTTCAAAACAATTTAAACATGATTATGTTTTTCAAAATATTGTTGATATTATTTTACCTAAAATTGATCATTATGATATTATTGATAAATTAGAGAAAATAAAAGTGAGAAAAATAAGTTTGGAATCATATATGAAATATATTTTCTCTGAATTCTTTAGGGATAATGATAAAGAATTTGAAAGTTTTTATACTGTTATTAAAAATAAAATACCTGGAATTAAATTTGAAGATGAAATTGAAGCATTTAAAGATGATAAATCATTTGTTGGTTTTATGTATGCTGATGGAGATGGTTTAGGAGAATTCTTGAAAAATAAGAGTAAAGAAATATCAAAATTAAATATATCTATAGAAGAAAAAAATCAAGAATATTTAAAATTTATCAAACCTTTTAGTATATTACTAGATTATATTACTAAATCATCTTTAGTTGATACTTTAGTAGAAATAAAAAAAATAAGAGAAAATAAAATTCAAAATGATAATAAAAATGAAAATAAGAATGATAATTTATTTGGAGCCTTTTTCATCGTTGGTGGAGATGATGTTTGTGCCTTATTTAAATCAAATGAAATTATAGATATTGCAACAAAATATTCAGAGATATTTAGTGATAAAATGAGAAAAATTAACTATAATCAGATTTCAACTTCTAGCGGAGTTCTTTTTGTTAAAAATAAAGTACCATTTCATTTAATGTTGAAACAGTCATTAGTATTACAAAAAAATGCTAAAAAAGAAAGATTTAAAAATATTTATCATAATATAAATGAAGATAATAGGGTTGGATATATTGACTTTTTAAATATAGCATCAGAAGGAAATGTGAATATTGATGAATTTCTTAAAAAATATAAAGAAAATAAAAAAGTAATAGAAAGACCATATAAAGCAAGTAAATTGAAAAAATTAAAAGATTTTATTGATGAAATTTCAGAACTTAAAGAAAATGATAGAATTTCAAATTCAAGTTTAAGACAAATATTAGAATATAAATTGGATGATAAACTAGAATTACAAAGAAAGAATATTAGAATTTTAAATAAATTCTTTAAATATAGTGAAACATCGCAAAATAAATTGAAAGAACTTTGGAAAGAAATAGAAAATGATATTAATTTAAAAAAAATTGAGAGTAAAAATTATTGTAACAATATTTTAGATATAGTTGAATTATATGATTTTGTGGGTGAAGAAAATGAAAAAAATTGAATATGTAATAAAATTAGATAGAGGATTTATTACTTCTCAAAATGGAGTTGTTGGAAAAGAAATAGATTACACGGTAAAAGTTAATGGTGAAGGAATACCAATTATTTATGGAAAACATATTAAAGGAATAATTCGTGGTATTTATGAATCTTTTTTATATGTAGATAAATATAAAAATTGCTTAAAAGCAAATGAATTATTCGGTTCTGAGGGTATTGAAATATCAAAAATATATTTTTCAAATCTTGAAATTGATGAAAAAAAATACGATGTAATGAGAAGGCATTCAGTTAAAATTAATCCAGAAACAAGAACTGCTAAAGAGGGGTCTTTATTTAATTATGAATATATAAAAGAAGGAAATACATTTACTGGAGAAGTTTTAATAAAAGAAGATATTGATGAATTAACAGAGGAACTTTTAATTGGTTCAATTAGAAATATGGATAAAATTGGTGGGTTGAAATCAAGGGGGATTGGTCATATTTCTGTGGAAATTTTAAAAATACAAAAGATAGAAGAAGAAAAATTAATGGATTTAGGTGAGTTTAAATGGTTTGATTTAGATTTAAATTTTGTATCACCTTTGGTATTGGAAGAAACTAAAATTACTAATGTATCACATTCTAGAAAAAATTTACAAGGAAGTTCGATTAGAGGAGCGTTAATTCAAAAAGGATTAGAAAAATTAAATGGGAATATATCTAATTTATTAGATATAGAAGTTAGACTTGTAAATAACAAAATCAAATTAAGAAGTGAATTTAAACCTAAATATAGAATAGGTGGAATAAATAATGTAGATAAATCTATAAACCCAAAAGATAACAAATACTTTAATTCTGAAAATGGTGGGGATATTGGAAATAAATTTACTCGTTCTTCTGCAACGGATTTTGAAAAAATTACTGATGAAATAAGTATTAAAATTAATAACTCTACAAGAATTGCAGAAGAAGAGATGCTATTTAATCATGAAATCATTGAAAACAAAGATTTGAATGGTTTGTATAATTTAAAAGCATATATTCCTGAAAAATTACTGACTAAAGTAGAAGAAAAAAATGAAATATATGTAGGGAAATTTAAGAGTAAAGGTTTTGGGAAAATTATACTTAAAGTTAATGATGAAAACAAAATAAAAGAAAATAATATTGAGACAAGAATTAAAGAATTTAATCAAAAAGTCAAAAAATATGAAAAAAATCTTGATTCAATATTAACATTTGATTTGTTGTCTGATCTAGTATTACCATTTCAAAAAACAGAAGATCTTTTAAGAGAATTTTTAAAAATGTTACCTAAAGAACTTAATAGTAATTTAGAAGGTTTAAATGAAAGATCTTTCATATTTTTAGATAAATTAAAAGGTTATAATATTATTAATAATACAAGAAAAGCTGATGAACTTATTATTTTAAAAGGTAGTGTTTTAACGTATAAAGTATTGAATTTAGATAAAGAAGTGATAGAAGTACTAAAAACAATCGAAGAAAAAGGATTAGGCTTAAGAAGAAAAGAAGGATTTGGTATTATTTCCATTTGTACTAAGACAGATGTGAGAGGTGAAATGTGATGATTGATTTTTTAAATATTGAAGATTTTAAGGAAGATATAGAAAATTTTGAAAAGGAAAATAGTATTGAAGAAATATATAAACATATAAAAGATATAAAAAAAATAAAAAAAATAGAGAATAATAAAATAGAAATTGAATTTAAATGGAAAGAGTTGTATGATTTTATTGAAAAAAATAAAACAATTTTAAAGAAAATTGAAAATAGTAAAATTTCTACAATGAGAGATAATGTTAATTCTCTACCAAAGTTTAAAAGTTTTGTAACTAAGAAAATAAAAAAAGTTGTAGAACTTATTGAAAATAAAACGAGTAGTAATAAAGAAAAATTAAAAGAGGTCTTAAAAGGAAATATAGATGATGAAAAAAATTTTGATGAATTAATTAATAATATAAGAAATGAAAAAAAAGATTATGAGTATGAAATATTTTTATTAAAATTAAGAAAATTTATATTATCAAATGAAATTTTTAAAGAGAGCTTTGTAATAAAAAAAATTATGGAAGAACTATTTATTGTAACAAAATATATGAAAACGAGGGATTAAGATGAAAGGGATAGGATTTAATAAATTTGTTAATAAATATATTATAAATGGATATTTATTTGTGTATAATGGATTACATGTAGGAATGGGAACTGATGGTTCAGAAAAAGATTCACCATTTTTTAATGTTAATGGAGAATATCAGATTCCAGGTTCAAGTTTTAGAGGATATTTAAGATCTAAAATTGAAAAAATTTTATATAATTTTATTGAAAACGAAAAAGATGATGAAATTAGAAATGAAAAATTTCTATTTTATATAAATGATGAGAAGAAAGAAAAAAAATATTCTAAAGATACTATAGATATAATTTTTGGTACTGTTGAAGGTGAAAAAATTCAAGCAGGTAGAATATTTATCCCCGATCTTCCGATGATAAAATCTAGAAATAAAAAAGATGATGAGAAAAATAAAACTCAAAATAGAGATGGAATTATGATTGATAAAGAAACAGGATTGGCTAAAGATGGAGCTAAATTTGATTATGAAGTAGTTACAAGAGGAAATATTTTTGAATTTAAAATGATATTAGAGAATGTAGAAGAAGAGGAAATAGCTTTAATTTTATTAGGTTTATCTGAAATAATGAGTGATGAAGGAGATTTATTTGGAGGGAAATTATCTAGGGGTATAGGTAGATGTAAATTGGTAATCGATAACTATAAATATGTTGATGAAAAATCTATAGAGAATTATATATTAAAAGGTGAATATATTGAAAAGAAAAAAGCAGATTTTGATAAACTAGTTTTAGAAAAAAGAAAAAATATGAGTATCGGAGGAAATTAAGATGAATAAATATCTTGATACTTTTAATAAAGTTACGATTTATGTTGAAATTAATACCTTAGAACCTTGTAAGTTTTTAAATGCAGTTGATAAATCTAATGATAATAGTAATATTGATGGAAAAGATAAAGGTAAAGGTAAAGGTATTAGCAATACATCGACGGTTAATTATGAAATAAATAATGAAAGAATTTTTTATATCCCAGGTTCAACAATTAGAGGGAAAATTAGAGAAATATTCAGTTTGATTCAAGAAATTAAAAATGATAAAAATAATTTAGAAAATGACTTATTTGGTATTGTAGAAGGAGAAAATTCTGTAAAATCAAGAATATTTGTAGAAGATGCAAAGTTTCAAGAAAATCAAATAGAGTTGATAAATCAAAGTATTCCTAAAAATAAAACAGCAGAGTCTAGAATAATTATAAATAATTGTAAATATTTTGAACTTTTTGATATTTTAAAGATAATACAATTATCACATTATGATCAATTTAAGATAGGAAGTAATAAATATAAGGGAAAAGGACTTGTTGAAATTATAATAAAAGAAATAAAAATAGAATTTTCTTCATTATATAATGAAATATCAAATGAATATATTAATTACAAAATTGAAAAAAATTTTGAAGAAACTTTTTATAATATAATAGATAAAAGTAGCATAAAACTAGGTGATAAGTATCTAAAATTAGTATATGAAGTAAAAAAAGAAATAATTGAAAATATTTTTTCAACCGATTTTGTAAAACATATTGAAGAATATAGGGGTAATAAAAATGATTAAAGAATTTGAAATACTTCAAGATGAAAAATATTTTGTAATAAGTATTAATTATGAAAAAGTAAATGGAATAAATGTTTATTATGATTTATCAAAAGCTGATATTAATAATTTAAATTTAGATTTTTATAAACTATATATATTTAATGAAAATAGGATGTATTTATTTTATGGAAATTATTCATATTTTGAATATAAAGAAAAAAAAGAAGAGAACGAATTTTATGTAAAAGAATATTGTTTAAAAGATAATATAATTGCAATTAATTCTAAAGGAGAAAAAGAGATATTTGATAAAATTAGAGTTAATTATTATATAAATAATGATGAAGAAATTTCATACTTTGGAGGTTTGGTAAAATGAATAAAAGGAGTAGTGGTAAAATAGAATTTTATCTAAAAACATTAATACCTATTTCTTGTAAAAAAGAAAATTTCTCATTTTTAAATAAACTTAGGTCAATTATTATAGAAAATTTTGTGGGAGATGCTGAAGAGAAACTTGGAATATTTGGAGAAGATATGAAAGAAGTTCCCAAAATATATTTAGTTGAAGAGAAAAAATTGAATTTTATAGAAAAAAATATAGATGAAAAGAAAAAGATTATAGAAGAGAATGAAAAAGAATTTATAAAATTATCTGCAGAATTGGAAAGTTTATATAAAAAAATCAAGGAATTATCAGAAAAAAAAGATAATAATAAAAATAAAGTAAATATCTTTGCAGTAATGGAAGGGAATTTGTATAAGATTTATTATAAAGATTTAGATGAAGATCATATTAAATCATTAATTAATACTTTGAAGAAAAAAATATTTATTTCGTATAAAAATTCAAAAGGTGAAGAAGATGAAAATCCGTATGATACAGGCGTGATAAAAATATATGATATTAAACAATATAATTTTAATGAAGAATTCTTTAGTACATTTGAGCCTAATGTTGAAATGTATAAAATAGTAAATATAGAAAGTAAATAAAAATGGAAATGGTTTATGCGATAATATCTTTTGATTTTAATCAAGAATTAAAATCGAATAGAATGAAGAATTTAGAAATGTTAAGAGGAAATATGATTTCAAAATTTAGAAATGAAATAAGAGTGCATAATCATTTTGAAGATGGTAAATCAGTTTATAAATTTCCGGAAGTGCAATACAAATATATAAAGAATAAGTTAAGTATCATGTTTTTAAATGATATTGATTTAATAATGAAAATAATGAAAGATATAAAAAAAATAAAAATGGGTGAAATTGAATATACAGATTTTAAAAAAGATGTAGTGATAAAAGAATATGATGTTAAATATATTGAAAATGATTTTATTACATATGAATTTGTATCAGACTATATCCCATTTAATCAAAAGAATTATGATTTGTATTTGAAAGCTAATTATAGTTTAGAAAAAGCAATTATAAATAATATACTTGAGTTTTTAAAAGGTATAGGGTTACGTTTGAATGAAGATGAAATAATAAGGGTTGAAAAAATTAATTTAAATAAACAAAATAAGATTGTTATGAAAAACACTGAATTTTTAACCTTTAAGTTGTCATTTGCTACTAATGTTGATTTACCAAATTATATTTCTTTAGGGAAGAGAAAAAGTATAGGATTTGGAGTAATAAAAAAGAAAACTAATAAATGAAATGATGAAAGATGTATATCGAAGTGATATATATCTTTTTTTTTTACAAATTTAAAAGATTTTAGACTTAATTTTAAGTAATAACTACTGCCTAAAAATTTAAGAAAATTTATCTTGATGGAAAGAAAAAGAGTTGATAAAATAACAGAATAAATTACTACATTAATTCAAAAAGATAGTAAAAACGTATATTTTTAATAGGGAAAATATAACATGTTTTAATATCTTGAAAACAAAAAAATGTTGTGGTAATATATTTGTGTAGATAAATTAAAAGTAAATATTGATTCCTAAAAATGAAATGAGGTGATGGGAAATGGTAGATTTAGTTGTTACAAGACATAAAACGTTAGTAGAGTATTTGAAAAATAATAATATAATTTCAAAAGATTGTGAAGTAATTGAGCATGCATCTGCTGAAAATGTTAAAGATAAGGATGTGATAGGAGTTTTACCGCATAGCTTATCATGTCTAACAAATACTTTTACAGAAATTGTATTAAATATACCTTTTGAGAAAAGGGGTATGGAATTAACTTTAGAAGAGATAGAAAAATATATTCTATCAATAAAAAAATATAAAGTGAAAGAAATAAAATAGAAAGGAGATTTTTAGTGGAAATAATTCTTAATGAATATGGTTCGAAGATTAGAATAAAAGATAAAATGTTTTTAGTTGAGAATCAAGATAAATCAAAAAGTTTTTCACCCTATAAAGTTGATAGGATAATGATATCATCAAAAAGTAGTATTTCTGGTGAAGTTGTTGATGTTTGTCATAAACATAATATCGATTTATTGTTTCTTGATGCATATAATTATCCTATTACTAGAATATGGAATAATAAGTTTGGTTCAATATCAACATTAAGAAAAAAGCAAATAGAATTCTTTAAAACTGGTAACTCATTAAATCTAGTAAAAGAATGGCACATAGAAAAAATAAAAAAATCTATTACTTTATTTAAAGGAGATAAAAATTTAGTAAATGAAATGGAATTAATTCAAAATAAAATAAAAAAATTATCAATTGAAAATGATCTTATTGAATTTAGAAATAAACTTTTTTCTTTAGAAGGACAGGCGTCTAAATTGTTTTTTCTTAAATATAATTCTACACTACCTTTAAAATACAGGGCTAAGGTTAGAGAAAAAAGAAAGACAAAAACAAAAATAAATGCAATGTTAAATTATGGATTTGGAATTTTATACAATCTATTAGAAAAATATATAATAATTGCAGGAATGGATCCAAGTTATGGAATAATACATATAAATAATTATGGTAAAGTTCCTTTTGTGTATGATTTAATAGAAAAGTACAGATATCTAATCTATAAGATGGTTAAAGAAATAGTTGAATTTACTGAATACCAAGAAGACGATTTTTCAATCGTAGAAAATAAACTTAAACTAAGTGATAAAGTAAGGAAAGATATTGCTGAATATTTTAGAAAAAATTTTGAAAAAGAAATTTTAGAAATGAAAAAATATGTTAAATCATTAGCTATGCATATCTTAAAAAATGAGTAAGGAGGCTATTAAGATAAATTTATTGATAGGATATGATATTAGCGATGATAAAATAAGAGCTAAAGTGTTTAAGGAATTAAAATATTTTGGATTAATAAATATACAGTATTCGGTTTTCTATGGAGAAGACATAAGTAAAAATATTTTTAATCTAATTAAGATAATGTTTACAAAATTAGAAATTGAAAATTATTTTATTGCAAAAGTGGAGTCAAAAAATATAGAGGGTATACCTCTTTTAGAAGAAGTAGTTATTATGTAATTGAAAGGAGAAAAGTATGAAAAAAATGCGAGCTTTAGTTCAACTAGAGTACATTGAAAGAATTGCTAATGATTTAGAATCTTTTGAGATAAAAAAAAATACATTAGCGAATATATGGATAAAATACTATTCAGACAAAGAGTTATCAAGAATAGAAAAAAATAAAAAAGATAAAAAAATGTTTCAATTTAATTTATGGAAAGAAAATGAAGAAAATTATTTTGAAATATTGACTAAACATAAAGAAAATTCTGACGCTGAATACATTAGAAATCTAATTAATACTTATTTTATAAATCCTAAATATAAAAGAGAACAAATAATATTCTATGATGAAGTAGAGAAGATCAACAAAGCAATAGAAAGAAAGAAAAAATTAGAAATAGAATTTTCAGGAGAAAAAATCCATGTTACACCATATGCAATAAAAGTTGATAGAAGTGAAAATTTTAATATTGTATTTTTGTATAATGAAGAAAAAGAAAAATATATGTTCATTGAATTAAAAAAAATGAAAAATATAGTAATACTAGATATTGCTGGAATATATAAAGATAAAGCGTTCATTAAAAAAAATTCAGAAATATTCTTTTATGAAGAACAATTTGAAGGAATAAATTTACAAACTAGATTACCTATAGAAGGAATAGAAAAAGCTACAAGTAATGTGGTTGATGGAATTAAGAGTGATAAAATTAATACTAAATTGGAAATAGAATTTTTTCCTAAATATAATATAAAAAAAGAAGATTATTTTTATACATTTTTAGATAAAAAAAGAGAAGAGGTGATTTAAAATGAATATGATAACTTTAGAAATAAAAAATATTGAAAAAGAAATAGATTTGTTATCAGAAAAATTAACAAGTAATAAAAATAAAGTTAGAGAAATTAGTAGAAAAATTACTGGAAAAATAAGTGAGATTTCAGAAAAAATTGAGATGCAAAACGATATTATTAAAATTGAGAAAGAAAAAATAAGCGTTTCAAATCATGCTATTTTAAGATATCTAGAAAGAGTTATTGGTTTAGATACAGAAGAGATAAAAAATTCATTAATAAATGAAAGTTTGTTAAAAAAATTTCAGGAATCTGGTGATGGTGAATATATATTAGAGATACCTAATATGAAATTAAATATAAAAAATGGAACAATAATTAAAATAGAGGAGGTGTAAAAAATTTGGAAGATAAATTAAAAAAGTTAATAACTGAAGAAAAGAAATTAAGAGAAGAATTAGAATTACTTAAAAATGAACAAAGAATTTTATCAAGAGAAATTAGTAGATATATACAGATGATAAAAGAAAAGAAAGAGTGTTTAAAAAAATTAAAAGAAAAAAATAGTTTGAAGATTTCTGATGGAGCAATTTTAACTTATTTAGAAAAAATAATTAAATTGAATTTATCTGAAATTAAAAGTAATATATTAAATGAAAAAGTTAGAAACTGGATAAATGTTACAGGAGATGGTCTTTATCCATTAGAAAATTCAAATCATAAATTATTAGTAAAAAACAATAAAATTATTACAGTATTACCAAATAATGAGTAGGAGGTTAGATAAACTATGCAAAAAGAATTGCAATCAAATTTAATTAAAAATGCAAGTTATAGATCGATGCAAGATAGTGAATTGAATTTTGATTATAGTAGAGAAGTGATACATATTCATGATAAAGAATATTTTAATGTATCGTATAATTGTTTAGGTATATCATTGAAAAATATAATAAATGATATAGAAGATTTTGATTATGCCTTAACGAAAATTGAGATATTTATTACAGAATTATGTAATGAACAGTCTGGTGGGATAGGAATAATTAATATAGATGAAGATTTAAAAAAATTTGCACAAAAAAATGAAAAAGAAATATTAGTAAAAAATTTTAGAAACTTCTTCGAAAAATTAAATGCTAATCTTAGAAAAGGTATCGAGAATGCATATGTAACTTTTAACTTGGGACAAGATATTAGTGAAGAAGGTAGAATTATTACAAAATGTATTTTAGAAGCACTTAGATTAGGTAGTAGAGATAAAGGGAGACAATTTATATTCCCAAATGTTGTCTTTAAATATAAAAAAGGTGTTAATGAAGACTTATTTTCATTAGCTACAGAAGTAACAGCTGTGAGAATGAATCCAACTTATTTAAATTTAGATTCAGAATTATTGAGAGATTATAACCCTTTAGAAATAGGAATAATGGGATGCAGAACTTTAGTTACTAAAAATATTAATGGTAAATCTGGATCTTTAAATAGAGGTAATGTACAAGCAATATCTTTAAATTTACCAAAAATTGCAACAATTTCGAAAAATTTTGATAATTTTATTGAAAATTTAGAGATATATATGAATGAAACAATGGAAATTTTAAAGAAGAAACATGATGTTTTATCAGAAATGGATAAAAATAATTTTGGTATTTTAACTAAGTATAATTTGTATGTAGATTCAGATAAAGAGTTGAGAAAAATGTTTTCTAATGGGACTTATTCTATTGGATTTATTGGGATATGGGAGACGCTAGCCTATTTATTTAAAAAAGAAATTTCAAAGGAATTTGTAAAAGATAATATTGAAAAAGCACTTGAAATAATAAAGTTTATGAGAAATAAAACAGATTATTTTTCAAATGTATACGGATTAAATGTTTCACTATTAGCATCTGCTGGAGAAGGAATTTGTAAAAAATTTGCAATTGATGATCCAAATTATGAATATTATACTAATTCTTTTCATGTACCTGTTTATTTAGAAATTAATATTAAAAATAAAATTGAAATAGAATCTAAATTTGTTAAATATTGTAATGGAGGTAATATAACATATGTTGAATTTCCGCATCCAATGAAAGAAAACCCCAAAACTATATCTTGTGCTGTTTTAGGTGCTTTTGAATATGATATTACTTATTTTGGGATAAATTTTAAATTAGATGTGTGTAATGAATGTAATAGTGAAGGTGTATTTGATCAGGAATGTCCATTTTGTTCTTCTACAAATATAGATAGATATAGAAGAGTATCAGGATATATTTCTTTAAAACAAAATCTCTCAATTGGAAAAGCAGCAGAAGAAAAAATAAGAAAGAGTAATTTGATATTAGAAACAGGTGATTAGTTTTTTAAAAATTATTGAAAAAATTATAAAGATTAAGGATATAAAAATGATGTGTATAGATTGTGTTGTAAAAACTACTGAAATTCAAAAATTATACTTAAATACATTTTTGAACGAAGGTAGTTTTTTCTTTTGAAAAAATAAAAATGATTTTTGTTTTATCAAAAATTTCTTGTTTTTTCAAAAAAAATGTGATAGAGTTAAAGTAAATACATTGCTCTCAAACAGTAAGTGTACGAATGCTATTCCAATATAATAAGGATTGAAACACTTGTTTTAAAAATGGTTTAAGTATTTTTAATGATGTACGAATGCTATTCCAATATAATAAGGATTGAAACACCCTCATGAAAGAGTTTTCGAAAATTAAAAGAGCGTACGAATGCTATTCCAATATAATAAGGATTGAAACAAAACTCCTGCTAATTTTTTAGTAAAGGAAATATGTACGAATGCTATTCCAATATAATAAGGATTGAAACTGCTATTCCTTGCCCTTCTTTGAATGTATATGAGTAAGTACGAATGCTATTCCAATATAATAAGGATTTTTTATTTGGTTGTTCTTTTTTTGAAAAATTAATAAGAGAAGATTGATGAAAAAACATAATAAAATCATAGTTTAAATTTTGTTAGGACTGTGATTTTTTTTAATTATTGTTCCTTTTTTAAATTAAAAAATAATGATAGTATATATGTATAAATAAAGAAGGAAAGTGAAAAAATATGAAGATATTAGATTTGAAAAAAGAAGAAAAAGAAGATTTGAAATCTTTGTTAAAAAAAATAATATTAAAAAAAGAAATAGAATTTGATTGGTTGGATCTAAGTAATAGATATAATAAAATCAATGATTTAAATGAAAATGAAGAAGAATTTTTAGAAATTTCATGCTATAACGATTATTTAAATTCTGACTGTATTTATGAAACAAATATATATATTAATGATAATCAACTTTTTATTGAACATAAAGGGAAAAAATATATATTTGATGATTCTGATACAATTAAAGAAGCGTTATTATCGATTGAAGATGCATTAGATTTTGTTATAAAACATGAAGATGAAAAAAGCAATACAATAAAACAATTCTTTGGATAAAAATATAATGTATTTAAATTATAGATAATTAAGTTGTAGAAATAATTTATTGTTACAAAAACTTTTATAGTAATAGAACAGTTATTGTTGCTTAAATTATTAGAAATCATTTTTTTATTACATTAATATTTGCATAAGATATATTGTGATATATTTAATAGGAGGTGAAATATATGTTATTAGATAGAATTTATGTAATGGGACCAGATGATGAACCATCATATGATGAAGATTTAAACCCGAATTGGGGAGGATGGCCAAGATAGTTATGTATTTGATTTTGATTATATAATTTAGTTTAATAAAATAATTGTAAAAATAGGTGTCAGAAATATACCGAAAAACTTTGTGTTTGCTTTTATTAAAGTTTGTAGGTACATTTTTATGTTTATAATATAATGAATATTTTAAAAAAAATGGATAAAGAGTAAAAAAATTCGGTTAGATTTTGTTGACTACAATATTAATTTAATGTAAGATAAATCAACGGATAACGATTACATAGAAAATGAGGTGTATAATGGATTTGAATATATTTGATTGGGAAAGAATTTCAAATATATATCTTGAGATGGAAGATGAAACAATATTAGAAGAAATTGATATAATTGATGAATATGACATTAGTTATAGATATGATTCCTTATTAACGGATATATTATTAAATGAAAGTGGAAATTTAGAAATATTTGTTGATAATAAGCTTGTTTTTATTGCACGTAAAAATGATGATATTAAGTCTATGATATCAGATATTGAAAAGCTTATTAGTAAAATAAAAAATTATGTAGGAGATGACTACTCTATATATAAAAATTCAAGATATGAAGTAAAAAGAACAAGAATAGATTGGATAAGTATATCAAAAAATTATTATAATGAAGAAGATGAAACGATATTAGAAGCTCTAGATTTATTATATATGAATGATGTAAAATATTATAATAATTCATTATTAACAGATGTCATTAAAAATGAATTTGGTGCTCTTGAAATATATATAGATTATAAATTAAAGTATGTTATCAATAGCAAAAAAGATAGAGAAAAAATGATAGATGATTTAATTAAAGTTTATTGTAAGTTTGGTAATAGGCAAAATTATCGTAAATTTGATTTAAATATTGAAAAAGAAGATTTAAGAAATGTTGAATCAATAATTTTTGGTAATATTAGTAATGCGAGTACTATATATGGGATGGATAAATTTAATACACCAAGAGGACATGGATTTGCAGCAGAGCAAGCTAATCATTTATATGATAAGATAAATAATTTTGACTTCTTTGGTGGAAATGAAGTTCAATTAGTGGGAGAAGATATAGATCCAGAAACTAATAGAATAATAAAAAATGGTGCAGATAGAATAGTAAATGGAGTAAATATTCAAACAAAATATTGTAAAACTGGAAGTGAATGTATTTCAGAATGTTTCAGTGATGGTAAATTTAGATATATTGCAAATGATGGAAGTATAATGAAGATAGAAGTACCATCTGATAAATATGATGATGCAATATTTGCAATGGAAGAAAGAATTAAAAAGGGACAAATACCTAATGTAACTGATCCTAAAGAAGCAAAAAATATTATAAAAAAAGGAAGTATTACTTATCAACAAGCTAAAAATATTGCAAAGGCAGGAACTATTGATTCAATAAAATTTGATGCAACTAATGGAGCTATTATATCAACGACAGTTTTTGGTATTAGTGCAACAGTTGAATTTGCAAGATCAATTTGGGCTGGAAATGACCTTAAAACTTCATTACAAATTTCAGCTTTAACTGGTATTAGAGTAGGAGGCGTAACTTTCATAACTAGTGTACTTTCAGCACAACTTGCAAGAGCAGGATTAAATAGTGCACTAGTTTCTAGTTCTGAAGCAGTAGTTGCAACTATAGGACCAAAAGGAGCAGCTTTAATTAGTAATGCATTTAGGACAGGTAGCAATATTTATGGTGTAGCGGCTATGAAAAGTGCTGCAAAAATGTTAAGAAGTAATACTATTACAGGAGCGGTATCAGTTGTAATTTTATCAGCTGGAGATTTTTATAGAATATTTAGTGGTAAAATATCAGGAAAACAGCTGTTTAAAAATCTGATAAATAATACAAGTTCTGTTGGTGGAGGGATATTAGGATATTTAGGAGGAGCAGCAGTAGTAGGTGCAGCAGGGATTGCAAGTGGTGGTATAACTATTGTAGGTGGATTAATAGGTACAGCAGTAGGTTCTTTTATTAGTGGTAAAGTTTCTAAGAAAATTACTGATTATATAATTGAAGATGATGTAGTAATGTTAGTTGAAATTATACAAAAAGAATTAGAGAAGTTATCTGATGAATATCTAATAAATAAAATAGAATTTGAGAAAATTGTTAATAGATTATCGGAGGTTTTAACGCAAGCTTTTTTATATGAAATGTATAAATCTAAGAGAAAAGAAGTTTTTGCTAGAACTATATTAATTGATATTATAGAAGATGAAATTATGAAAAGAAAAAAAATATATAATATTTCTGAAGAGGATTATATTCAAGAATTAAGATATATTTTAGAAAACACAATAGAAGATTAACTTTATTTCTTTTATATAAATAATAGTAAGATATAATTTTAAATAAAAATACAGGAGTTGAATAAATTGAAAAAAAAATTAAATGAGCTTGAATATACACTTAAATTATTAGATGATTATGATCATCAATGTATTGAAAAAACAACAAATAATACTCTGGAAAAATATAAGATTAGTTATGAAGATGTTCTTAAAATAATAAATAGTATGAATTTTAGTGAAAGTTCAAATGTTTTTGGAGTGGAAAAAGAAAAAGGTATAGTTCAGGGTATATTAAATAATATATACCAAAGTAGTTTTGGAATAGAAATATATGAAAGTGTAGAAGAAAAAGCAGCTAATTTACTTTATTTTTTAATAAAAGATCATCCTTTTGTAGATGGATGTAAACGTATTGCTACAGCAGTATTTATTTATTACTTATCAATGAATAATATTGAGGAAATAGATAAAAAAATGTTAGTTCCATTAGTTCTTTTGATAGCCCATTCATCAAATTTTGAAAAAGAATTAATGATAAATTTAATTTTAAAAATGATAAAATAATTAGGGAGGGGAAATATGGGATATATAATTAATGAGAGTAATTATGATATTATTGAATTAAATGATGAAAAAAATGTAGAAATATTTTGTAGATATGAAAATGCGAAATATGCAATAGAATTTATAAATAAATATGATATAAATTGTGATGTAATAATACTGATGAGTTATGAAAAAGAATATAGTAAGGAGGAAAAAGAAAATATAAAAAAATTAAAAAAAATATCTAAAAATTATAAGGAAGTTGTAGATAAAATGGAAAATTTACCTTTTTTAATTTTTAAAATTATGATATTAATATTTCTTTTTTTCATAATTTTTATTTTAATTACTGATATAATTTTTGAGTATTATAATGTATATACTAAAATAGCTTTGTTTATGTTAGAAAAATAAAATATACTTTTCACTATTATTGATTTATTTTTGAAATTATTGTAAAATAAAATTGTAATAATTACAAAAATAAAATGAATTTAGAGGAGGGAATGTTATGGCATTAATTGGTAAAAAGCTACCAGAATTTTCAGTAAAAGCATTTAGAAAGGGTGAAAAAGATTTCTTAACAGTTACAGATAAAGATATTTTAGGAAAATGGTCAGTATTTGTATTTTATCCAGCAGATTTTACTTTTGTATGTCCTACAGAATTAGAAGATTTACAAGATAACTATGAAGCTTTTAAACAAGAAGGATGTGAAATATATTCTGTTTCATGTGATACACACTTTGTTCATAAAGCATGGAGTGATCATTCAGACAAAATATCTAAAGTAGAATACACTATGCTTGCAGATCCAACTGGATTTTTAGCTAGATTTTTTGATGTTATGATAGAAGAAGAAGGGATGGCTTTAAGAGGAAGCTTTGTAGTAAATCCAGAAGGTATAATTAAAGCGTTTGAAATACATGATAACGGTATAGGAAGAGAAGCAAAAGAATTATTAAGAAAAGTTCAAGGTGCAAAATTTGTTGAAGAACATGGAGAAGTTTGTCCTGCAAAATGGAAACCTGGAGATGAAACTTTAATTCCAAGTATTGATTTAGTTGGAGAACTTTAAGATATATAAAAGGGATATTTTTTAATATCCCTCTTTTTTGAAAGGATAATTATGAAAAAAATTTATGATTTAATAATAATAGGAAGTGGGCCAGCAGGACTTAGTGCAGGAATATATGCAGGTCGTTCAAAACTTGATGTACTAATTTTAGAAAAAGATAATAAAGGTGGACAAATAGCTATAACTGATGAAATAGTTAACTATCCAGGTATAGCGAAAAGTACTGGTGCTAAGTTAATGAAAGATATGAGAGAACAGGCTATTTCTTTTGGTGTTAATTTTGTTACTGAAGAAGTTATGGATATGAATTTTAGTGAAGATATTAAAGTAGTTAAAACACTAAATAATGAATATGAAGCATTATCGGTTGTTATTGCAACAGGTGCAGCGCCAAGAAAACTTGGATTTAAAGGTGAAGAAGAATTTACAGGAAGAGGAGTAGCATATTGTGCAACTTGTGATGGAGAATTTTTTACAGGACTTGATATTTATGTTATAGGAGCAGGATTTGCTGCAGCAGAAGAAGCTATGTTTTTAACTAAATATGGTAAGAGTGTAACGATTATTGCAAGAGAACCAGAATTTACTTGTGCTAAATCTATAGCGGATAAAGTAAAAGCTCATCCAAAGATTAATATTAAATTCAATACAGAATTACTAGAATTAATTGGAGATACTAAACCAAGAAAAGCTATATTTAAGAATAATATTACTGGAGAAATAACAGAACTTAATACAGACAAAACATTTGGAGTATTTGTTTTTGTTGGATATGCCCCTATATCAGATATATTTAAGGGACATGTAGAAATTGATAAAAATGGCTTTATACCAACAAATGAATTATTAGAAACTAATATTAGAGGTATTTATGCTGCAGGTGATATTAGACCTAAAAGTTTAAGACAAGTAGTTACAGCAGTAGCAGATGGTGCTATAGCTTCTACAAGTATTGAAAAATATGTATATGAATTAAGAGAACATTTAGGATTGCAAAAAAAAGAAGAAAATGTTGTTGAAACTGTAATAGAGAAAAAAGTATTCTTAGATGAGAATTTAAAAGCTCAACTTAGTGCAGTTGCTTCAAAATTTAGTAATAGTATAGAACTTGTATATGTTGGAGATGGAAGTCATTTTGAAAATAATGATATATTAAATGCAGTAACTGATATTGCAAATTGTTCAGATAAAATTAAACTTACGATATTAAATAAAGGAGATAATCCTGAAGTAGAAGCTAAAATTAAACTTGAAAAAACACCAACTATAGCTATTTTAGATAAATCAGGAGAATTTTCAGGGATTAAATATTCTACTATACCTGGGGGTCATGAGTTAAATTCATTTATTTTAGGTATGTATAATGTTGCAGGACCTGGTCAACCTTTAACACAAGATAGAATTGATAATATTAATAAAGTTGATAAGAAAGTAAGTATTAAAGTTGGTATATCACTTTCATGTACTAAATGTCCAAAAGTAGTGCAATCTACACAAAAAATTGCTACAATTAATAATAATATTGATGTAGAAGTGATAAATATATTCTCATTTCCAGAGTTTAAAGATAAATACAATATTATGAGTGTACCAGCTATGATAATTGAAGATAAAGTATATTTTGGAGAAAAAGGAATAGAAGAAATTATAGAGGTAATTAAATAGGCAGCCAATTAGCTGCCTTTATTAATCATGAATCATTTTATCTATTAGAATGTCAAAGAACTTTAGAAATTCCTCTATAGGTTCTTGATTTCTCATTCTTTTTAGTTTTAAGCAAGTTCCTTCGAGATTATTAACTAGAAGATACGTATAATAATCTATAAATTCTGATTTATACTTATTATGCACTATACTTAAAGTTTCTAAAAAGAAATATATTCTACTTTCAATTTGAAAATAGGCGTCTACAATTTTGTTATTAATTTCATCACTTAAATTTGATAGCTCTGAATTTAAATTACCTAGAGGTGATCCACCATAAAATTTTTTAGTTTTATAATATAATAGGTTATTATCAAATAGTAAGTTATTTTCTTTTTTTATAACTTTTTCTTCTTCTTCATTAATATTATCTTCAATTTCTATAATTGCAATATTATTTAAAAATATAGAGAAAAATGATTTTAGTTTATATATAGATAAATCATCGACTGTTTTTTCAAATAGTTCTAGTATATTATCTCTATGATATTCTATTACATGTAAAAGTAGATCATCTTTACTTTTAAAATAGTAATAAAATGAGCCTTTTGGTATATTACAAACATCTAAAATATCTTGTACACCAGTATTTACATAACCTTTTTTAAAAAAAAGATTTGCACTTTGTACAATTACATTTTGTTTTTTTTCCTTCAGTGTTTTTTTCTTTTCCATTTTATTCACCTCAAGTATAGTTTAATATTAAAAAGTATTAAAGTCAATAGTTAATACGACATTTTGGTCTAAAATAGAATAATTTCCAAAATCTATATGATATTTATTAGGTATTTTTTTTGAAAAAGAGCCATGTATTTCTTTTGCTCCTAAGTTTTTAAATAAATGGATGTTATCTTTATTTATACCACAACCTATGATAATAGGAAATTTTTGTTCTATTGCTTTTTTAATATTTTCTATGCCTAAGGTAGCATTTGTTGCAGCACCAGAAGTTAATATTCTTGTGATACCAAGTTTGGTTAATAATTTTAAATTATTTTGATAGTCATTACTCACATCTATTGCTCTATGAAATATAGCTTCTTTGTTAAAGTTTTTAGCAAGCTCTATAAATTCTTTAGTTTTTTCAATATCAATGGATCTATCTTCATTTAAAAAACCAAATACTATTCCTTTAATATTCATTTTTAAAAAATTAATTGCATCTTCTTTCATAATCTGATACTCCTCAATAGTGTATGTAAAACTCCCTTCTCTAGGTCTAATCATTACAATTATGTCTTTAGATGATATTTCTAATGCTCTTTTAACCAATGCATATGAAGGAGTTAGACCACCAGTGCTTAAACCTTGATTTAGTTCTATTCTATCTATATTCATTTTTTCAGCTATAATAATATCTTCTATATTACCTGCACATATTTCTATTTTCATTTTATACCTCCATTTATATTATACCTTAAAATAAAAGATAAAAAAATAATTAATTTGCATTATTTTATATATATAAGGTATAATCTAATATATATATTTGGAGGTAAAAATTGAAAGAAAAAACAAAAGAATACATCTATCTTTCTATAATACCCTTTTCAATGTTAATTTATGCTTTTATTTTAAATAACCCTTTTGAAATATTTGATGGGATGATAAGAATAATTATGACGAATAATATATTAGTGTCAGATTATTTTTACATTGCAAATCGAGGTGCAGCATTTTTTAATGCAGGAATAATTTGTTTACTTAATATTTGGTTAATATATAAATATGATTTAAAAATAAACGGATTATTAATTGTATCGGTATTATTAATTTTATCTTTTGGTTTTATGGGTAAAAATATTTATAATATATTACCGTTTTATATTGGGTCATATTTTTATTCTAGATTTATAGGTAAAGAATTTAAAAGTATAGTTCCAATAGCAATGATGAGTACAACACTTGCTCCTATAGTATCAAGTTTAGGTTTTTTAGGAATAATATTAGGGATAATTATAGGATTTTTAATGCCTATAGTCACTAAGCATACTTTATTATATCATGGAGGTTATAATTTATATAATACAGGTTTTGCTGGTGGATTATTTGGTATAATAATTTATTCAATAGTATTGTCATTTGGAATTAAATTTGATATTAATAAAAATTATGTTAATACTTTTTATAATTCAACTTTTATTTATTTTTTTATCTTATACATATATATGTTATTTATTGGTTATATAAATGATAAAAAAATTCTTGAAAATGTCAAAAGTATACATACTCATACTGGTAGACTTGTAACAGATTTTGTACATAAAGAAGGATTTTATGCTTCTTTTTTTAACATGGGAACTATAGGATTAATTTGTCTTGTATTTTCAATATGTTTTAAGGTTTTTAATGGACCTGTAATATGTGGAATGTTAACAGTGGTTGCATTTGGTGGTTTTGGTAAACATACTAAAAACATTATTCCCATAATGTTTGGGGTAATATTTATGTATTTTATTACTAATACAAGAGTAGATTTAACAATACTTTTAATGACGGTATTTTTTTCAACTACACTTGCACCAATTGCAGGGAAATTTGGAATAATGTTAGGGATATTGGTAGGTATGCTACATTTTGCGGTTGCTACAAGAATTGGAACGATACATGGGGGTATGAATTTATATAATAACGGTCTTGCTGCTGGGATTATTTCCTCAATATATGTTCCAATAGTAGAAGAAATAAAAGGAGTGATAGATATTGTTAGAACAAGAAAAGATAATAATTAAGATGACAGATGAATTGCTCAAGTATTTTTTATCTAAAAAAGGATTAAAGATAAGAGTGGATATTGAAGATAAAGATAATTTTTTTCAAATTATAGCTAGTTCAAAAATGAAGATAACTCAAAAAGAATTAGAAGAAATACATTCAAAACTAGCTAATCATAAGGATAGAGAATATGATTTTTACTGGGAACTTATGGGAGAAGCTTTTGAAGAAGATGAACTAGAATTACTTTTTTTACTCGCAGATAATGTAGGTATATTCTATGAAAATAATGAACTAGTTTTTATTATAGAAATAAAAAAAGACAAATTGTCTAAAATATAGGAGGAAAAATGAAAATAACTATGGGTGGTAATCCAATTACATTAATTGGAAATGAAGTAAAGATTGGACAGATGGCGCCAAATTTTAAAGCTGTAAAAGGTGATATGAGTGAATTTAAGTTTTCAGATTATTTAGGGAAAAAAATAGTTTTAACTTCTTTCCCGTCTATTGATACAGGTATTTGTGCTATGCAGGCAACTAAATTTAACCATGAAATATCAAAATTTGAAGATACGGTTTTAATAACTGTTTCAAATGATTTACCATTTGCTTTAAGTAGATATTGTTCTGTAAATGGAATTGAAAATGCTATTACTATTTCAGATCATAAGGATGTTGACTTTGGAATGAAATATGGAATGTTAATAGAGGAATTAAGACTTTTAGCAAGAGCAGTATTTGTAATAGATAAAGAAGGTAAGATAGCATATATTGAAGTTTGCCAAGAGATTAAAAGTGAACCAGATTATGAGAAAGCATTATCTGTATTAAATACTTTATAAATAAAAACATCCTTTTCTTGAATTTTTCAAAAAAAGGATGTTTTTATTTATTGTATATTATTTCAATATAAAGTGTAATAAGAATATTATAAATAATACCCAAACAACTTTTCCAATTTCATTTTTCTTTTTAGTAAATAATTTTGATAATACATAAACTATAAATCCAGCTGCAATTCCATCAGCTATAGAGTATGATAATATCATAATGATAATAGTAGTAAATCCAGATGCTGCAGTAGAAAAATCATGCCAATCAACATTAGATAGTTGTGTTGCCATTAAAATACCTACAACTACTAAAGATGGTGCAACTATTGGTTCTAGGAATGCGCCATTTACTTCTATACTACCTATTACAGTTAAAAGAGGTGAAAATAAAGTTGAAAGTAAGAATAAGATTCCAACTACTATAGATGTTAAACCAGTTCTTCCGCCTACAGCAACTCCACTTGTAGATTCAATATAACTTGTTACATTTGAAGTTCCAAAGATTGAACCAACTATTGTTCCTATTGCATCAGAATAAAACATCTTATCCATATTGTACTCTTTGGTATTATCAGTATTAATTTTATTTGTAACAGCTATTAAAGTACCAGCTGTATCAAAAAAGTCAACAAATAACATAGTGAAAATAACGACTATAGTTTCTGGTTTTCTTAAAATAGATTTTAAACCTGTAATAAAGGCTCCAAAAGCAGAAGTATCAAAATCAAAACTTATAATTTGTGTAGGTGTGTTAGGCATTCCTGTAATTCCAATTTTATTTAATAAAACACCAACTAATGCAGTTATAAAAAGACCTATAAATATTGCAGATTTAAATTCTAAAGACATAAGTATAAGTGTTATAAATAAACCGAATAGAGCAAGTAGAACAGTTGGATTTTTGAAATTTCCAAGTGTTACTAAGGTTGCAGGACTTGCAACTATTATACCCATTTTAACCAAACCTATAAATGCTATAAAAAATCCTATTCCAGCACCTATAGATTGTTTTAAGCTTGCAGGAATAGATTCGATTATTAATTTTCTTAAACCTAATAAAGAAATAAGTAAAAAAATTATTCCTGATAAAAATACCATTGCTAAAGCCTCTTGCCAAGTGTATCCGTAAGTTAGTACAACAGTAAATGTAAAGAAGGCATTTAGTCCCATTCCTGGAGCAAGAGCAATAGGAGAATTAGAATAAAAGCCCATAAATAAACATGCTACAGCTGCGGATATTGCAGTTGCAATAAATACGGAATTTGCAGGAATACCAGCTATAGTAAGTATTCCAACATTTACACCTAAAATGTATGCCATTGTTAGAAAAGTTGTTATTCCGGCAATCACTTCAGTTTTAAAATTAGTTTCATAAATGTCAAATTTAAAAAAATTTTTCATAAAAAAAACTCCCTTCAATATTTTTAAATCGTATATACTAAAAATAAAAAAGAAAGTAAATATAAACTTCGTAGTCCTAGATTAAGGCTCTAGGGTAGAAACTTCCTTGCCATCCATAAGGAGATATACGATTTGTTATATTTTATCATAAAAAACTTTTTAAAAGCAAGTAGTAATTAAAATGAAAAACTCTTTACCTTAAAATTTAAAGTAAAGAGTTTTAAACTTCTTATTTAGTAATAAAATAAATTATAAATATTATAAATAATATCCAAATTATCTTTCCAATTTCATGTTTTTTATTAGTGAATACTTTAGATAAAACATAAACTATAAATCCAGCTGCAATACCATCTGCAATAGAATATGATAAAATCATTATAATTATAGTAAAGAAACCAGATGCTGCTGTTGAAAAATCATGCCAATCAACATTAGATAGTTGTGTTGCCATTAAAATACCTACAACTACTAAAGATGGTGCAACTACTGGCTCTAAAAATAATCCATTTACCTCTATCCTTGAAATAACAGTTAAAAGTGGTGAAAAAATTGTTGAAAGTAAGAATAAGATACCAACAACTACAGAAGTTAATCCTGTTCTACCACCTACAGCAACACCGCTTGATGATTCAATATAGCTTGTAACATTTGAAGTACCAAATATAGAACCAATAACTGTACCAATAGCATCAGAATAAAACATTTTATCCATATTATATATTTTTTTGCCATTATCATTTATTTTATTTGTTACTGCAATTAAAGTACCAGCTGTATCAAAAAAGTCAACAAATAACATAGTAAAAATAACTACTATAGTTTGTGGTTTAGTGAGTATAGATTTTAAACCTTCGATAAAGGCACCAAATGCTAAGGTTTCAAATTTAAAACTAACAATTTGTGTTGGAGTTGTAGGCATTCCTTCTACTCCTAATTTATTTAGGATGACACCGACTATTGCAGTTATAAAAAAACCTATGAATATTCCAGATTTTATTTCTAAACTCATTAAGATTATTGTGATAAATAATCCAAATAAAGCTAGTAATACAGTTGGATTTTTTAAATTTCCAAGAGTTACAAGCGTTGCAGGACTTGCAACAATTACACCCATTTTAACTAATCCGATAAAAGCAATGAAGAAACCTATTCCTGCTCCTATTGATTGTTTTAAACTTTCAGGTATAGATTCTACAATTAATTTTCTTAATCCAAGTAGAGAGATAGATAAAAATATTATTCCTGAAATAAAAACCATTGCTAAGCCTTCTTGCCATGTATAACCATAAGTTAATACTACAGTAAAAGTAAAAAAAGCTGTTAATCCAATTCCAGGGGCTAAGGCAATGGGCGAATTAGAATATATTCCCATAAAAATACAGGCTACAGCTGCAGATATTGCTGTTGCAATAAATGTAGATTGTGTTGGTATACCGGCAATACTAAGTATTCCAACAATTACTCCTAAAATATATGCCATTGTTAGAAAAGTTGTGATTCCGGCAATCACTTCAGTTTTAAAATTAGTTTCATAAATGTCAAATTTAAAAAAATTTTTCATAAAAAAACTCCCTTCTATATTTTTAAATCGTATATACTAAAAATAAAAAAGAAAGTAAATAAAATTTTCGTAGTCCTAGATTAAGGCTCTAGGGTAGAAACTTCCTTGCCATCCATAAGGAGATATACGATTTTAGATATAGTATCATAAAATAAAAAAAAAGTAAAATATAAATTTAAACTTGAAACTTATTTTGAAATCATTTATAATATATAATATAAACATAAATAAAATATATTTTTAAAATAGAGGAGTGATAGTTTGGATATACATCATTTAAAGATATTTTATGAAACATGTAATGAGAAGAGTTTTACTAAAGCAGCTAAAAAACTTTTTATAAGTCAATCAGCAGTTTCAATACAATTGAAAAAATTAGAACTTTCTATGTCAACACAATTAATAGAAAGAAATTCTAAAAGTTTTAAATTAACTTTTGCTGGAAAAGAGTTATATAGAATGTCACAAGATATCTTTAATAAAATATCACGTATGGAAAATGAAATGAAAAAAATAGTTGCAAATCATAAGGCTAAAATAGTAGTTGGTGCAACACATAATATAGGTGAACCAGTACTTCCTAAAATAATAACGGATTATAGTAAGAAATATAAAGAAGTCGAATTTGATCTATATATTAAAAATAGTACATCTTTAATAAAACATATTAAAGATGGAATAATAGATATAGCTATGATGGAAGAAGAAATAGTAGATGAAAAAGATCTTAAATTTGTTCAAACAGATACATACCCTTTTGTTGTTATAGCGCCACCTCATATAAAGAATATTGAAGATATTAAAGATATGAGTATGTTAAAAAAAGACACTCAACTTGCATCTAAATATATAGAAAAATTTGAAGAAATTATTAATCATACATTTGAAAGAAAAATAAGTGTTAATGGGAGTAATGAAACTATTAAAAACTTAGTTATGAATGGCATGGGTGTAAGTGTTTTACCATATTATTGTGTGTATGAAGAAATAAAAGAAAAGAAAATGAATTTAGTTCATGAATTTGATAAACTTGAAGATAAATTCCAATTAGTTTATCTTAAAGAAAATGAAAATAAGACTTGGATTTCAAACTTTGTTGAATTCTTTAAAAATTATAACATTAAATTTGAAACAGATAGTATAATAAAGAAAAAATAAATAATAAAAATCTTGGGGTGCTGTGAAAGGCTGAGATTATACCCATTAACCTGATACAGATAATGCTGGCGTAGGGAAGTATTTTTTTTGTGCTTAAAATATTTACTTCCTTTTGCAGAAAGGAAGTTTTTTTTATGAAAAAAATATTAGATACATTAATAAGGTATTATTTAATATTTCTTGTCCTTATAGTATGGCAATTACTATCTGGGCTTAGAATAGTTCCTAAATTCTTATTGCCTTCACCTATAGATGTGGTGCTTGCTTTTATTAAGGATTTTCCTTTAATAATGAAGCACACTAAATATACTATGGTAGAAGCCTTTACAGGATTTTTTTTGGGAACGTTTTTTGCTTTTGTTCTATCTATAATAATGGATAGGTTTGAATTTATGTATAAGACGACTATGCCTATGTTAATAATAACTCAAACTATACCTACGGTTGCAATAGCACCTTTATTAGTATTATGGCTAGGATATGGTATGAGTTCGAAAATATTACTTGTTATTCTTACAACCTTTTTTCCTATAACTGTTGCATTACTTGATGGTTATAGATCTGTTGATAAAGAAAGTTTGATACTTTTAAAATCAATGGGTGCATCAAAGGTTCAAGAATATATACATGTTAAATTGCCAAGTTCACTAAGTTATTTCTTTGCTGGATTTAGAATTTCAGTTTCTTATTCACTTATAGGAGCTGTAGTAGCAGAATGGCTTGGAGGGTTTTATGGATTAGGAGTTTATATGACTCGTGTTAGAAAGTCTTATTCTTTTGATAAGATGTTTGCAATTATCTTTTTTATATCAGCACTTAGCTTGCTGTTAATGACACTTGTTTCTAAATTAGAAAAATATATAATTAAATGGGAGGAAAAATGAAAAAATTACTAACTATCCTATTCACATTTATTTTAATAATAAGTTGTGGAACAAAAGAAATTGGAAAGATGGAGGATAAACCAAAAGAAAAAATTACTATAGTTCTTGATTGGGTACCTAATACTAATCATACTGGATTATTTGTTGCTAAAGAAAAAGGTTTCTTTAATGAATATGGTTTAGATGTTGAAATAGTACAACCTCCTGAAGGAAGTACAACTCAATTAATTGGTACAGGTAAAGCACAAGTAGGAATAAGTTTCCAAGATACATTAGCTAAATATTTTGCAGCTAAAGAAAAATTACCAGTTACTGCAATTGCAGCTATTTTACAACATAATACATCAGGACTTGTATCTTTAAAAGATAAAAATATTACATCATTTAAAGATTTAGAAGGTAAAACTTATGGAACTTGGGAAGATCCAATTGAACAAGCTATTTTAAATAAATTAATGGCTGATGAAGGTGCAAGTTTTGAAAAAGTAAATGTTATACCTTATTCATGGGATGTATTAAAAGCTTTACAAACTGATACTGATGCTGCGTGGATTTATTATGCATGGGATGGAATTGCTTTAAAAAATGCAGGTTTAGAATTTAATTTCTTAGATGTTAAAGTTGCACCAGAATTAGACTACTATACACCAGTTATTATTGCTAATAATGACTTCTTAGCTACACATGAAGAAGATGCTATGAATTTAATGAAAGCTATAGAAAAAGGTTACCTATATGCAATAGATAATGTTGAAGAATCAGTAGATATATTATTAAAAGAAGCACCAGAACTTGATAGAAACTTAGTATTAGAATCTCAAAAATGGATTAATGGTCAATATGTTGATGAAGGTGTTAAATGGGGACATATAGATTCAGGAAGATGGAATACATTCTATAACTGGTTATTCGAAAATGGAT
The DNA here is from genome assembly GCF_009733925.1 of Streptobacillus canis. Lineage (NCBI taxonomy): Bacteria > Fusobacteriati > Fusobacteriota > Fusobacteriia > Fusobacteriales > Leptotrichiaceae > Streptobacillus > Streptobacillus canis. Next base: position 43,553 of record NZ_WOEI01000001.1, read on the forward strand.
TACTTGAAAATACTATAGAAAAAGATTATGGATTTACTAATAAATATTTAGGAGAATAAAATAAAAACTTATGATAAAGTTAGAAGTTAAAGATTTAAGTGTTGTTTTTGATGGAAAGACTATAGTTGAAGATATTAATTTTCATGTAGATAGTGGAGAACTAGTAAGTGTTATAGGCCTATCTGGAAGTGGAAAGACAACTATATTTAATGCAGTAGCAGGGATTATACCTGTAAATAGTGGAAAGATATTATTAAATAATGAAGATGTTACAGGTAAAAATGGTAAGATGAGCTATATGTTACAAAAAGACTTGTTACTACAGTTTAAAAACGTTTTGGAAAATATTGCACTACCTTTAATAATAAAAGGCATGGGGAAAAAGGAGGCCTATGAAAAAGTTATGGCTAATCTTGAGACCTTTGGATTAGAGGGCCTTGAGAAAAAATATCCAAAAGAATTATCAGGTGGACAAAGACAAAGAGTAGCTTTTTTGAGAACATATATGTTTTCTGATGACATGAATTTACTTGATGAACCATTTTCAGCGCTAGATCTAATAACTAAAGCAAGTATACATAAATGGTATATGGATATTAGAAAGAAATTAAATTTAACAACTTTATTAATAACTCATGATATAGATGAAGCGATATTGTTATCTAATAGAATATATATATTGACTTTAGATAATGGTGTTGGGAAGATATCTAAAGAAATAAAAATAGATTTAGAAAATAGAAATAACACTACTATGGAATTTATAGAATTTAAGAAAAAAATACTAGTAGAATTAGGGAAAAAATAGTATAATAAGTATAGGGAAATAATCTCTATACTTATTTAATATATGGGTTTGAAAAAAACATCAAAAAAAATTATAAAAAGTGTTGACAAACTTTTTTAAATATGGTAATATAATTCTTGTCAATAGGACATGTAATAATGACGGTGTATAGCGCAGCTCGGTAGCGCACTTGCCTTGGGAGCAAGGGGTCACAGGTTCAAATCCTGTTACACCGACCATTATATGCGGGAGTAACTCAGTTGGTAGAGTGTCAGCCTTCCAAGCTGAATGTCGCGAGTTCGACCCTCGTCTCCCGCTCCATTTTTTTTTATGGTGGCCGTAGTTCAGTTGGTAGAGCGCCAGTTTGTGGCACTGGTTGTCGCGGGTTCAAGTCCCGTCGGTCACCCCATAATATATTTTATGCGCGAGTGGTGAAATTGGTATACACGCTAGACTTAGGATCTAGTGCTTCGGTGTGTGGGTTCGAGTCCCACCTTGCGCACCATTTTGTTAAAATGAATAATCATTTGAACAAACTAAAGACAGTAGGTATAAAGTAAATCCTACCGAGGTGAGTTCTGAGTATAATACATATATTGATAAAGTATATACTTTTAACCTCGCCCACTAATATTAGTGGTTTTTTTATTTATAAGGAGGTGAAACAATATGGCATCAAAAGCTAATATTGCAGCAGTAGAAATGTTAACTGAAAAATTAAAAGAGGCAAAGGCAGTTGTTTTCGTTGATTATAAAGGAATTACAGTTAATGAAGATACACAGTTAAGAAGTGAAGCAAGAAAAGCTAATGTAGAATATTTTGTAGCAAAAAATAGATTAGTACAAATAGCTTTAAAAAATGTAGGTTTAGATCTTGAGTTAAAAGAATTAGCTGAAGGTACAACATCATTTGCTTTAGGATTTGAAGACGGAGTTGCACCATCAAAATTAATCTATGATTTCTCACAACAATTTAAAGGTGAAAAATTAAAAATTAAAGGTGGAATTGTTGATGGAAAAGTAGCTGATAAAAATACAATAGAAGCATTAGCTAAGTTACCATCAAGACCAGAATTACTAGGTATGATAGCTTACGGATTATTATCACCAGTAAGAATGTTAGCAGTTGGATTATCTAACGTAGCAGAACAAAAAGAAGCATAATAATAAATATCAAGAATAAAATAGGAGGAATTAAAATGGCATTTAATAAAGAACAATTTATTGAAGATTTAAAAGCAATGACAGTATTAGAATTAAAAGAAGTAGTAGAAGCTATAGAAGAAACTTTTGGAGTATCAGCACAACCAGTTGCAGTTGCAGGAGGAGCAGTAGCTGCTGAAGCAGTTGAAGAAAAAACTAACTTTGACGTAGTATTAACAGGAGCAGGTGCTAATAAAATAGCTGTTATCAAAGAAGTAAGAGCAATCACAGGATTAGGATTAAAAGAAGCTAAAGACTTAGTAGATAACGGTGGAGCAGTTAAAGAAGGAGCTTCAAAAGAAGAAGCAGAAGATATTAAAGCTAAATTAGAAGCTGCTGGAGCATCTGTAGAATTAAAATAATAAATCATATAAAAAAATAGGGAAATAGACATCCGAAATACGTGATGTCTTTTTCCTCATTTATAACACACAATTCAAATTTCAAATCTTTTACTTTGATCATTTTTATATTTAACACATTATTTTCGGTGTATCAAGGTATATTTTTCATAGGAGGAAACTTAAAAAATGAATAACAAACTAATTAAAAGATATAGTTTTGGGAAAATTAAAGATAGGGGAGAAATGCCTAATTTTTTAGAGTTCCAATTAGATTCTTATGAAGATTTTTTACAAACTAAAAGATCTCATACTGCAAGAGAACTAAAAGGATTAGAAGCAATATTCCAAGAAACATTCCCAATAGAATCTGCTAATGGTACTTTAAAATTAGAGTATTTTGGGTATGAAATACACGATAGTGAAGCACCATTAAATGACGAGTTAGAATGTAAAAAAAGAGGAAAAACTTATTCAGGTCAATTAAAAGTTAATTTAAGATTAACAAACAATAAAACTGGAGAAATAAAAGAAACATTAGTACATTTTGGGGATATACCTTTAATGACTGATAAAGCAACTTTCATCATAAATGGAGCAGAAAGAGTTGTTGTTTCTCAATTACATAGATCACCAGGGATTACATTCAATAAAGAATTAAATATGCAAACTGGTAAAGATATGTTTATTGGTAAAATAATTCCATATAAAGGGACATGGCTTGAATTTGAAACAGATAAAAATGATGTTTTAAATGTGAAAATTGATAGAAAGAAAAAAGTATTAGCATCAGTATTCTTAAAAGCAGTTAAGTTCTTTGAAACTAATGCTGAGATTATGGATGAATTCTTTGAAGTTAAAACAATCAATTTAGCACCTATTTATAAAAAATATAAAAATATAGAAGATGCTAAAAGTGTTATTAGAACTGAAATAGAAGGTTCATTTGTAAATGAAGATGTAATAGATGAAAAAACAGGAGAAATAGTAGTTGAAGCTGAAAGCTTTATAGATGAAATTATAGTAGATAAATTATTAGAATTAAATACATCTGAAATTACTATTTGGGAAGTTAAACCTGAAGATAGAATGATAGCTAAATCAATTAAAGATGATCATACTAAATCATCTGATGAAGCTGTTGTAGAAGTATTCAAAAAATTAAAACCTGGAGACATAGTTACAGTAGAAAGTGCATATAACTTAATTATACCTATGTTCTTTAACCCTCAAAGATATGATTTTGCACCAGTTGGTAGATACAAAATCAATAAGAGATTAAAACTTGAAGGTGAAATTAATGAGCAAGATATAGTTCTTACTAAAAATGACGTAATTGCTACTATCAATTACCTAAAAGTATTATACAATGGTGGAGGAAGTACAGATGATATCGATAACTTATCAAACAGAAGGGTAAGAGGAGTAGGAGAGTTATTATCTATTCAAATTAAAGGTGGAGTTGCTAAAATGTCTAAAATGGTTAGAGAAAAAATGCAAACTCAAGATATAAATACTTTAACACCACAAAGTTTATTGAACACTAAACCATTAAATGCTTTAATTTTAGAATTCTTTGGAAGTGGACAATTATCACAATTCATGGATCAATCTAACCCACTTGCAGAATTAACTCATAAGAGAAGAATTTCAGCATTAGGACCTGGAGGATTATCAAGAGATAGAGCGGGATTCGAGGTTCGTGACGTTCATAACTCTCACTATGGAAGGGTATGTCCAATAGAAACTCCAGAAGGACCAAATATAGGACTTATTGCATCATTATCAACTTATGGTAAAGTAAATAAATATGGATTTATTGAAACTCCGTTTGTTAAAGTAAAAGATGGTGTTGCAGACTTTAATGATATTAACTATCTTGCAGCAGATGAAGAAGAAGGATTATTCATCGCCCAAGCGGATACAAATATAGATGAAAAAGGCAGATTACTAGATAATGAAGTAACTTGTAGATATGGTGATGAAATAGTTCACGTAAGAAAAGAACAAGTTGATTTAATGGACGTATCGCCTAAACAAATAGTTTCAGTATCAGCTGGATTAATTCCATTCTTAGAACACGATGATGCCAATCGTGCACTGATGGGATCAAACATGCAAAGACAAGCAGTACCATTATTAAAAACAGAAGCTCCTTATGTAGGAACTGGACTTGAAAGAAAAGTTGCTATAGATTCTGGAGCAGTACTTGTATCTAAAGTTAAGGGAGAAGTTACTTATGTTGATGCAAGTAAGATTATAGTAACAGATGAAAAAGGTGATGATCACTTACATAGATTATTAAACTTTGAAAAATCAAACCAAAGTATGTGTTTACACCAAAAACCAATTATAGATTTAGGTGCTAAAGTTGAAAAAGGTGACATCTTAGCAGATGGACCATCGACAGCTGGTGGAGACTTAGCATTAGGTAAAAATATATTACTTGCATTCATGCCTTGGGAAGGATACAATTTCGAGGATGGAATTTTAATATCAGAAAGATTAAGAAAAGATGATGTATTTACTTCATTACATATTGAAGAGTTTGATATTGAAGCAAGAACAACTAAATTAGGAGAAGAAGAAATAACTAGAGAAATACCAAATGTATCTGAAGAAGCATTACGTAACTTAGATAAAAACGGTATAGTTAGAGTAGGTGCATATGTTGAACCAGATGATATCTTAGTTGGTAAAGTAACTCCTAAAGGAGAAAGTGAACCACCTGCAGAAGAAAGATTATTAAGAGCAATCTTTGGAGAAAAAGCTAAAGATGTTAGAGATACATCTCTAAGACTACCACATGGAGTAAAAGGAACTGTAGTAGATGTATTAGTACTATCTAAAGAAAATAAAGATGACTTAAAAGCAGGAGTAAATAAAGTCGTTAGAATTTACGTTGCTGAAAAGAGAAAAATAATGGTTGGAGATAAAATGTCAGGAAGACATGGTAATAAAGGGGTTATATCTCGTGTGTTACCAGTAGAAGACATGCCACATTTAGAAGACGGAACTCCAGTTGACGTATGTTTAAACCCATTAGGGGTTCCCTCTCGTATGAACATAGGACAAGTATTAGAGGTACATTTAGGACTTGCTATTGGAGATATGGATAAATATATTGCAACACCAGTATTTGACGGTGCAACTGAAGAAGATGTTAAGAATTACTTAGAAGAAGCTGGATATCCTAGAACTGGAAAAGTTAAACTAATAGATGGAAGAACTGGAGAATATTTTGATAATCCAGTAACTGTAGGAAGAATGTACATGTTAAAACTACACCACTTAGTTGAAGATAAGATGCATGCTAGAGCAATAGGACCATATTCATTAGTCACTCAACAACCACTTGGAGGTAAAGCTCAATTTGGTGGACAAAGATTAGGGGAAATGGAAGTTTGGGCTCTTGAAGCATATGGAGCATCAAATATCCTTCAAGAAATGTTAACTGTTAAATCTGATGATATTAACGGAAGAACTAAGACTTATGAATCAATAATTAAAGGACAAGCAATGCCAGAAGCAGATGCCCCTGAATCATTTAAAGTATTAGTAAAAGAATTCCAATCTTTAGGATTAGATGTAAATCTATATAATAAAGAGGGAGAAAGAATAGAATTAGATAACAATTTCGAAGGATAAAAAAACTAGAATAAGGAGGCTCATATTCGATGAGTATAAGAGATTTTGATAGTATTCAAATTAAACTTGCTTCACCAGAAAAGATTTTAGAATGGTCTTTTGGAGAAGTAACTAAATCAGAAACTATAAACTATAGAACATTAAAACCAGAACCAGATGGACTATTCTGTGAAAAAATATTTGGACCAACAAAAGATTACGAATGTACATGTGGTAAACATAAAAAAATGAAAGATAAAGGAACTGTATGTGAAAAATGTAAAGTTACTATTACTACTTCTAAAGTAAGAAGAGAAAGAATGGGACACATTAAACTTGCAACTCCTATAGCTCACATTTGGTATTCTAAAGGAACTCCTAATAAAATGAGTTTACTTTTAGGAATTAGTACTAAAGAATTAGAAGCAGTTCTATATTTCTCTAGATATATAGTTATTGATGGGGGAAATACTGAATTCAAAAAATATCAAATTATTAGAGAACAACAATATAGATTATGTATGGAAAGTGATAAAAGTGGATCTTTCCGTGCAAAAATGGGAGCTGAAGGTATCTTAGAATTATTACAAGAATTAGATTTATCAGTTTTAGAAAAAGAATTAGAAGATGAAATTGATGGAGAAACTTCAACTCAAAAAAGAAAGAAAATGGTAAAAAGATTAAAAATAGTTAGAGACTTTATTACTTCAGGGAATAAACCTGAATGGTTAATCTTAACTATATTACCAGTAATACCTGCAGATTTAAGACCTCTTGTTCAACTTGATGGTGGAAGATTTGCAACAAGTGATTTAAATGATTTATATAGAAGAGTTATTAATAGAAATATTAGATTACAAAAATTAATTGAATCTAATGCTCCAGAAATCATGATTAGAAATGAAAAAAGAATGCTTCAAGAAGCAGTTGATGCTTTAATTGATAACGGTAGACGTGGAAAACCAGTTGTTACTCAATCAAATAGAGAATTAAAATCATTATCTAATATGTTAAAAGGTAAACAAGGAAGATTTAGACAAAACTTACTTGGAAAACGTGTGGACTATTCAGGACGTTCTGTTATCGTAGTAGGACCAAACTTAAAAATTCACCAATGCGGATTACCTAAGAAAATGGCATTAGAGTTATACAAACCTTTCTTAATGAGAGAACTTGTTAAAAGAAGTATAGCGACAAACGTTAAAACAGCTAAAAAAATGGTAGAAGAAGAAAACGAAGCAGTATGGGAATTAATTGAAGAAATTATCAAAAATCACCCAGTATTACTTAACCGTGCCCCAACTCTACATAGATTATCAATACAAGCTTTTGAACCAACATTAATTGAAGGTAAAGCAATAAGACTTCATCCATTAGTATGTTCTGCATTCAATGCCGATTTCGATGGAGACCAAATGGCGGTTCACTTAGTATTATCACCTGAGGCACAACTTGAAGCTAAGTTATTAATGCTTGCAACTAATAACATCATAGCTCCTTCAAGTGGAAAACCTATAGCAGTTCCATCTCAAGATATGGTTATGGGATGCTACTATATGACTAAAGAAAGAGCAGGAGAAATTGGTGAAGGTAAATACTTCTCAAGTATAGATCAATTAATCACTGCATTCCAAAATGAAAAAGTTGGAGTACATGCTTTAGTTAATGTAAGAATTAATGAGAAAATAATTAAAACTACACCAGGAAGAATAATGTTCAACCAATTATTACCAGAAGAAATTAGAAATTATGAAGTTACTTTCGGTAAAGGTGAGTTAGGTAAATTAATCGCAGGTCTATATGAACAATATGGATTTGAAAAAACTTGTGAATTAATAGATAAAATTAAAGAATTTGGATATCACTTTGCAACATTTGCTGGAGTAAGTGTTGGTATAGAAGATTTACAAATTCCAGCTGAGAAAAAAGCAATACTTGCTAAAGCAGATCAAGATGTAGTAGATATTGAAAATGCATATAAAGCAGGGGAAATTATTAATGATGAAAGATATAGAAGAACAGTTCAAGTATGGAATAAGGCTACAAATGATGTAACTAAAGCCATGATGGACAGCCTAGATCAATTCAACCCAGTATACATGATGGCAAACTCTGGAGCCAGAGGATCTATTGCGCAAATTCGTCAATTAGGAGGAATGCGTGGAATGATGTCAAATACTAAAGGGGAAATTATAGAAATACCTATTAAAGCGAACTTTAGAGAAGGACTAAACGTATTAGAGTTCTTCATGTCATCACATGGTGCGAGAAAAGGGTTAGCAGATACTGCCCTAAGAACTGCCGATTCAGGATACTTAACAAGAAGACTTGTTGATATCTCTCATGAATTAATAGTAAATAAAGAAGACTGTGGTTGTGGAAACCATGGAATAGAAGTTAGTGACTTAACTTATGAAGGAAAAGTTATAGAAAAATTAGAAGAAAGAATCTATGGAAGATTCTTAGCTGAAGATTTAGTAGATAATGGAGAAGTAATTGCTAAAGCTAATACTTTAATTACTAAAGATTTACTTGCTGAAATAGTTAAGAGAAATATAACTAGCGTTAAAATGAGATCACCATTAACATGTAAATTAGATAAAGGTGTATGTAAAAAATGTTATGGAATAGATTTATCTAACCATAAAGAAGTATTATTAGGGGAAGCAGTTGGAGTTATTGCAGCTCAATCAATTGGGGAACCTGGTACACAGCTTACAATGCGTACTTTCCATACAGGAGGGGTTGCAACAGGTTCAGAAGTACAATCTGACTATAAAGCTGATGAAGATGGAAAAGTTAAATTTGAAAATATTGAAACATTTACATATCCTGATGGAAGAGAAATTGTTGTTTCTTCAGCAGGTAAAGTAATTCTAGGTAAATATCGTTATGAAGTACCTTCAGGTTCAGTATTAAAAATTAAAGATAAAGAAAAAGTAACTAAAGGACAAGTTTTAATTGAATTTGATCCGTTCCAAACTCCAACAATTTCAACAGTTGCTGGACGTATAGAATTTAGAGATATCTATATTAAAGAAAATGTAGACGTTAAATATGATGTTACTGAAAGACTAGCTATTAAACCAATAGAAAGTACACAAGTTAAACCAAGAGTTATAGTTTATGATGATAAAGGTAAGAAAATCAAAGAATATGATATTAACTATGGATCATACTTATTATTCAGAGAAGGAGATATGATTAAACCAGGAGATATCATTTGTAAATTACCAAAAACTGGTGGAGGAAATAAAGATATTACTGGAGGTCTTCCAAGAGTTCAAGAATTATTCGAAGCTAGAAACTTAAAAGGTAAAGCAATCTTAGCAAATGTTGGAGGAAGAATTAAATTCTCTGATAAGACTAAGAAAGGTATGAGGGTTGTTGAAATACATGATATCGATAAAGATACTATGATAGAAGAATACTCAATACCAGCAGGAGAGCATTTAGTAGTTTCAAATGAAATGATAGTAAATGCTGGAGATAAATTAACTGAAGGACCTATATCACCACATGATATTTTAAGAATTAAAGGACCAGTTGAAGCTCAACAGTTCATCTTAGAATCAGTACAAGAAGTATATAGAAGCCAAGGTGTTACAGTTAATGATAAACATATAGAAATTATAGTTAAACAAATGTTCCAAAAAATTAGAATTAAAGAATCTGGAGATTCATTATTCTTAGAAGATGAATTAGTAGATAAGAAAGTAATAGAAAGAGAAAATGAAATCTTAATTGCTAAAGGTAAAAAACCTGCAATTTACGAACCAGTAATTCAAGGTATAACTAAAGCAGCTGTAAATACAGAAAGCTTTATATCAGCATCTTCATTCCAAGAAACTACAAAAGTATTAGCAAATGCTGCAGTTGAAGGAAAAGTAGATAGACTTGAAGGATTAAAAGAAAACGTAATTATAGGTAAGAAAATACCTGGAGGTACAGGATTTAAAAACTATAAAGATCTTAATTTAGATTTAGGTGAAGTTGAAGAAGAAATTATAGAAAAAATATAATGTATGAGGGGCTAGTCCCCTTGTATATTACTTAGGAGAGTAGCATGAAAGGAAGATTATTCATAGTTTCTGGACCATCAGGTTCTGGAAAGTCTACTGTTACAAAACTTGTAAGAGATATGTTAAATATCCCTTTAGCAATTTCAGTTACTACTCGTCAAATGAGAGTAGGAGAGGTTGATGGTAAAGATTATTACTTCATTACTAAGGAAGAATTTGAGAAAAAAATTGAAGAAAATGGATTATTTGAATATGCAAATGTTCATGGGAACTATTATGGTACTTTAAATTCTGAAATAGAAAAACATTTAGAAAATGGAAAGAATGTCATTTTAGAAATAGATGTTCAAGGTGGTGTAATTGCTAAAAGCAAAAGACCAGATTCTATCTTAGTATTCTTTAAAGCCCCTGATCTTATAGAACTTGAAAAAAGATTAAGAGGTAGAAAAACTGATAGTGAAGAAGTAATACAAAAAAGACTTGAAAATGCTTTAAAAGAACTTGAATATGAAAAAGATTATGATTTTACAATAATTAATTATGATGTTGAAGATTCTTGTAAACAGCTTATAGATATCATAGAAGGCTAAAGGAGAAAAACTATGAAAAGAGAAAAAATTTCAGTAGATGAATTATTGAAAAAAGTACCAAATAAATATGAATTAGCAATATTAGCAGGTAAAGCTGCTAGAAAAGAATTTATTGCTGGTATAGAAAAATATAAAATAATAGATAATGTTTTTGAAGATATTTTAGAAGAAAAAATAAAAATTGTTGAAAATGATTAATTTATAATCTTGACAATTTAGATTATCGCATTATACTTATATTATGGAGGAGTATATGTTTAAACTATCCGAAGATGAAGAAAAAATAATAAATAATGTCGATATAGTTGACCTTATAGGTCAATTTGTTGATTTAAATAAAGCAGGAGCAAGCTATAAAGGCTTTTCTCCATTTAAGAGTGAAAACACACCATCATTTTCGGTACATCCTGGTAAGAAAATCTTTAAAGATTTTAGTTCTGGAAAGGGTGGAAATGTAATTAGTTTTTATTCATATATTAAAAATATTTCATATTACGAAGCTTTAAATGAGCTTGCAAAAAAATATGGGATAAGTATAAGAAATAATAGCTCAAAATACATTATTAAAGAAAATGTTGGACATAAGATATTAAAAGATGCACTTATCTTTTTTAAAGAAAACTTTGAAAAATCAAAAAAAGCAAAAGAATATATGATAAAAAGAGGTTTTAATCTTAATGATTTAAATAAATATCAAATAGGATATGCTACTAAAGAATGGCATGGATTATATGAATATTTAAAAGAAAAATATGAAGTTGAAGAACTTGTAAAGTTAGGCATCGTAGCTGTTAGTAATACTGATAGTGAAAATATTTATGATGTATTTAGAGAAAGAATTATGTTCCCTATATTTAATAGACATCAACAAATTGTTGGTTTTGGAGGTAGATATATAGGACAAGATAATAATATTCCTAAATATTTAAATTCAACAGAAAGCTATTTATTCGATAAAAGTAGTGAACTTTATGGATTATTTAATAGAGGAATAGAGATAAAAGAAAAAAAATATGCAATATTAATGGAAGGTTTTTTAGATGTTTTAAGTTCACATATTAATACATTTAATAATTCTGTTGCATCACTTGGAACTGCTTTTACTGAAAAACAAGCTATGTTATTAAAAAAATATACTAATAATATAATAATAATGTATGATAAAGATGAAGCGGGTCAAAAAGCTACAAAATCAGTAATTAATATTTTAAATAAGTTAGAATTTAATATTAAATGTGCAACACTACCTGATGATGTAAAAGATCCAGATGAATATTTTAAAAAATATTCAAAAGATGAATTCTTTACAGTATTAGGTAATTCAATTGGAGCATTAGATTATGTAACAAAAATGAATTTAAATAATTTTGACTTTACACAAACAGCTTCAAAAAGAGAAGCTATTGAAATTATGAGGTCATATTTTGAAAGTATATCAAATGATATAGTATATAAAGATGAAATTAATAAGTTTTCAAAACTTATAAGTGTTGAAGTTGAGTATATATTATCAAAATATACTAAAAACGCTAAAAAGATTAATAAACATATTAATGTAAAAAAAGATACAGTAGTAGAAGTGGTAGAAGAAGAATCAAATCAAACTAAAGTTGAGAAAACTACAATTCAATTTCTATTACTAGGAAATGATGTAAACACTAAACTATATGATATACTTAAATCATTTGATTTTAAGAGTGAAAAATATAGAGAATTACATAAAAAACTTCTATCTGTAGATTACGATATAGCTAGAATATCATCTCTTACTTTAAATGAAGAAGAGGAAGAGTTTATGATAGATTATACAATAAACTATAACAATAGATTTACGGATGAAGATTACATTAGATTAATAAAAACTTGGTTAGAATTATTACTAAAAGAATATGAGGACTATATTAACATATTACCTATAAATGAAAAAGTAGTGGAAAAAGTTAATATTGCAAGATTACTCAAGAAACTTAGAAATATTGTTTTAGTTAATGATTTGTTGGAATGTTATGAAGAAATAATTGTTTTAAAGGGAGAATGAAATGGCGGCTAAAAACATAGATTTAAAAGAAAGTATATCTAATTTAATAAAGAAAGCGAAGGAAGATAAAATTATCAGTAGAGAAGAAGTTAATAAACTGATGAAAGATAATTTTTCTCAAGATAAAATAGATGCTACATTTTTTAAATTACAAGAAATGAATATAGAAATTGTAGATAAAATAGCCGACAAAAACAAAACAAAAAAAGATAAAGATAAAGAAGTAGAAAAAGTAAAAAAAGAAGATATAGAACCAGAAATAAATATAGATGATAAAGAAGTTGAAGCCCTATTAAATGAAGATTTAACATCTGTAAGTGAATCATCAGATGTTGATGAACCTATTAAAATGTATTTAAGAGAAATAGGTCAAATTCCTTTATTAAAAAGTGAAGAAGAATTTGAATTAGCAAGACGTATAGGTGAAGGTGATGAAAAAGCTAAACAACAATTAATGGAATCAAACTTAAGATTAGTTGTAAGTATAGCTAAAAAACATACAAACAGAGGATTAAAATTACTAGATTTAATTCAAGAAGGAAATATTGGATTAATGAAGGCAGTTGAAAAGTTTGAATCAGATAAAGGGTTTAAATTCTCAACATATGCTACTTGGTGGATAAGACAAGCTATTACAAGAGCTATAGCTGATCAAGGTAGAACAATAAGAATACCAGTGCATATGATAGAAACTATAAATAAAATAAAGAAAGCATCAAGAATACACTTACAAGAAACAGGAAAAGAACCTACTGCAGACTATTTAGCTAAAACAGTTGAAATGCCAGTAGAAAAAGTTAAAAATATCTTGGAAATGAACCAAGATCCAATATCACTTGAAACACCTGTAGGTAGTGAAGATGATTCTGAATTAGGAGATTTCGTAGAAGATGATAAATTCTTAAATCCTCATGAAGCAACTGTTAGATCAGTATTAAAAGAAAAGCTTAATGAAATACTTAAAAAAGAGCTTAATGAGAGAGAAGAACAAGTACTAAGATTAAGATATGGACTTGATGATGGAGCTCCTAAAACATTAGAAGAGGTTGGAAAAATATTTGATGTAACTAGAGAAAGAATACGTCAAATTGAAGTTAAGGCTATAAATAAATTAAAAAATATTAAAAAGAAAAAAGGTCTTGAAGACTTTAGAAACTAGAGTGATTTGAATCACTCTTTTTTTGTTTAAAAATATTATTTAAAAAATTTTAATTTTATGATATACTATTTTTGTGGGGATAAGATATATAAAAGGGGATAAATGAAAAAATATTTTTTGTTAATGTTAATTTTAGCTATAAATTTATATAGTAATGAAGGATTAGCTATTGGGGATAATTCTATATCGATTGGAAGTAGTGTTGCTACAGGTAGAAATTCTATAGCTATAGGGAAAAATTCTGCAGCTGTTGGTAATGATGAAACTAAAGATAGTGTAGTAAGGAAAATAGAAGAAAATAGGGTAAAGCTTACAGAAATTGAAAATAAGGAAAAAGAGATTAAAAATTTAAATATTAAAATAGAAGAAATAAATAAAAAGTATAAGGAAATAATTGAAGCAGGTAAAAGAGTTGAAACTGTAAATTTAGCAAAAGAAAATGCAAAAAGTAAATGGAATAATAAAGAAAATGAGTATAATGATTTAGTAAAAAATAATGAAGAATTTTTTAGGGTACATAGAAATAAAATAGAAGAATTAAATAGTAAATTAAATGGACTTGCAAAGATAAATGATATAGACATTACAACTAAGGATGGTTTAAATTCTGCAGCGACAAGATTTAAATCAATAGTCGAAGAGGGGACTGAACTAAGATTAGAACTAGAATTCTATAAAGAATATATACAAAATTACTATAAAGCATTAGGGGATTTAAGAAAAAATGAAGTAAGTTTTACTAAAATGTCTGCTGAGGTATATAATTCAAGATTAAGTAGTACAAGTGAAACTGTTATTAATCCTTATGAAATAAATGCTTTTTCTGTATATATTGATGGAAAAGAAGTAGATGGAAAAGTAGGTTTTGATAGTGTGTTTAATGGAGTTAAATATCAAAATGGTTCTATAGTAAGTACATCAAATAATGATGTTACATTACATAAAGATGCATTTAGAAATGTTTCAGAAATACCAGAACACGATATTACTTTAAAATCTATAAAAACAGGTTTAACTACATTAGAGGAATTTGAAAACGCTAAAATAGCTTCGCTAAAATTTAAAAAGGCATTTAGGGAATATTTTGATAAAAATAACAATAAAATGCTTTTTGAGGAAGACAAACAGATACTGTATAGAAAGTTGGATTTAAAGGTTGATTATTATGTTAAAACTAATGAAATTACATATTATCAGTACATGTACGAGAAAGATGGAGATAAAACGTGGCTAGACAAGAAAAGTGCTGCAATAAAAGAGTTATCTACTATTAAGGCTGAAAATGAAAGTATACAATATTCTAATGAAACAAATTCAATAATAGTTAAAATATATAATAATATAAAAGAATGGAAAAAAACAAATATTATAGATATTATTGAAAAGAATAAAATAACTATTCAGAAATTAAATGAAGAATTGGAAAAAGCATTAGGAATAAATAAAAATGCTATAATTGAAAGAGAAACTTTAATAGCAAATGTTAAAAAAGAGGTCATGAGATTAAAGAATATATATGATAATATAAATCCTGATCCTAAAGATTTGGCTTTAATGTCAGAATATAATAAAGTAATAGAATTGCTAGAAAAAGAAGAAATTGATTTGGCAGAAGCTATAAAGAGATTAAAAGAATTGAAGGATAATTTAGTTTTAAATGATTTAAAAAATATTGGAGAAAATAGTATTGCAATTGGTGTAGAAAATATAGTTGCAGGAAGAGATTCAATGGCTATAGGTAGTTCAAATACTATATTAGGTGATAATATTGTTGCAATAGGTAATAACATTAATGTAGGTAGAGGTGTTAGTGACGCAATAGTTTTAGGGGATAATTCTACAGCTATATCAAATACTCTTTCTATAGGAAATGAAAATAATTTAAGAAAATTGGTATTTTTACAAAAAGGTGATGTATCCCAAGAATCAAATGAAGCTATAAATGGATCTCAATTATTTGAAATTATAAATGCTAAAGAAGGAATAATAAATAAAGAAGCTTGGATTAAGGCTTTAAATATTAATGCTAATATCAACGAACCTAATAATAAGTTGGTAACTGATAAAGATGTAAAAGAATATATAGAAGGAAAAGGATATATAACTGAAGGAGACTTAAATAATAAAGCAAATATTGATGGAAGTAATATAGTTAAAGATAAATTTACGAAGTCTTTAAATGAGGGTGCAAATATTAGTATACCAAAAGATGTTTTAGTAACAGATAAACAAGTTAATGAATACATAGAAGCTAAGGGTTATATTACCAATGCAGATTTAAATGATAAAGCAAATATTGATGCTAGTAATATAAATGTGGATAAATATATTGAAAATTTAAATAGAGATTCAAATATTAATGAACCTAAAAATAAATTGGTAACTGACAAAGATGTAAAAGAATATATAGAGGGGAAAGGATATATAACTGAAGGAAAGCTAAATAATAAAGCTAATATTGATGGGAGTAATATAGTAAAAGATAAGTTTACAAAAGCATTAAATGAAGGAGCAAATATTACTGCACCAAAAGATGTTTTAGTAACAGATAAACAAGTTAATGAATATATAGAATCTAAAGGGTATATTACTAGTGGAGAAATAAATAATAAAGCAAATATAGATGCTAGCAACATTAATGAAGTTAAATATATAGAAGTTTTAAGTAAAAATTCAAGTATTAGTAATCCTAAAAATAAATTGGTAACCGATACTTTAGTTAAATCTTTCCTTACTGAAAACTATATTTCTAAAACAGAAACAGGAAATATAATAAGTGAAAGCTTAAATATATTAAATGGAGAAAATAGAATAGTAGGGAAAAGTGATTTAAGTATAGAAATAGCTGAAAATTCAATAAAAGAAAAACATTTGGATAAAAATATATTAAAGGATATAAAAGGTAGTGTTAAATATGATGATGATAAGAAAAATAGTATAAGCCTAGGAAGTAATAATATTACTGTAAATATAAAAAATGTTTCTAAACCTATACATGATAATGATGCAGTAAACAAAAAGTATGTTGATGAGTTGCTTAACTCTAATGTTAATGTAAATAATACTGTTGGAATTAAAAAAGCTAACTCAGGTGTAGCAAGTGCAATAGCACATGGTAGCATACCTTTTAATAATTTAAAAAAAACTCATTCTATTGGAGCTTCTCTAGGTTACTATAATAAAGAAGTAGGGGTAAGTTTAGGCTATTCAGGTATGTTTAAAAATGTAGGGGTTAAAGGTAGTTTAGGATTTAACAGTGGATTAGAAGTTAGTGCAGGATTTGGGATTTCATATACTTTTGGCGATATGAATAATAAAGAAATAATATTTAATCAAACTGAATGTAGATTTGATGATGATAAAGAAGAAATAGAAAAACTAAAAAATGAACTAAATGCTTTAAGAGAAGAATTAAAAAGTAAAAAAATAGAGAATATAGTAGTGGACAAATTTGAGTTTGATAGTTTTGAATTAAGTAAAACTAATAAAGAGAAAATTGATAGTCTTTTAAAAAAGATTAAAGATGAAGAGTTAATTGTAATTGGACATACTGATATTATTGGAAGTGAAGAATATAATAAAAAACTTTCACTATTAAGAGCAATGGAAGTAAAAAAATATATTTTAAATAATCATAATATATCTGAAAATAGAATAATGATTTTAGGTGATGGAGAAGGTAATCCAATTAGTGAAATAGATGAAGAAAACAGAAGAGTTGAGATTATAATAAAATAAACACAGAGAAATCTGTGTTTATTTTGATTTTCTTGGTATTAAATATAACTAATGTTGCAATTATCTTACCTAATGTATTTGCTGCAAGTGATGGAGAAAATAACATTGCAAATCCATAAGAAACAGCAAATAAAAAAATAATTAATTGTATGATATTAATCCCATTTATGCTATAATATGAAAAGTATAGGAAATAAAGTGTTGTAAATAAAAATGCAAAGATAAATACCCATATTATTAAATATAGAGATAAATATGGCAATACAAATATTATTATTCCCATAATTAATGACATAAAAATATTGCTTAATGAAAAAAGTATAAAATAGTACTGATAGAACTTATTAGATGTAATCCTCCTATAATTAAAGCATAAGTCTTTAATGTTTCAAATGGATTCATCCAAATGAATATACCAAAAATTACATATATTATTGCAACAATAATATTAAAAAAATTATTCATTTTAGCCTCTTTTTTTATTTATTATAGCATGTAAAAAAATATTTGACAAATATTTAAAAATATGATATTATTTCATAGTAAATGAAAATACTAGCAAGTTCTAGTATTGTAAAAGTAGAATTTTGATTCTCACCTTTCCATAGCGTTTAGTATGCATAGGCTTAATATGAGTTGGGTTATTAATATTAAATATATATTAGACACAGTCTAATAGTTTTTTATTGATATTTTGAGAACAAGATTTTATCTTGTTTTTTTATTACAAAAATATAGGAGGTGTTCTTTATTAAAGGAACGAGTAAAACTGATGGAACTAGAATCAATGATGAGATTAGGGCTAAAGAAATAAGATTAATTTCAGAAGAAGGTGAACAATTAGGAGTAATGACTTTCCATGAAGCTTATGATATAGCACAAGAAAAAAATCTTGATTTAGTAGAAATGTCTTCAAATAATGGTGTATCAGTATGTAAAATAATGGATTACGGTAAATATCGTTATGAGAAATTAAAAAAAGATAAAGAGAATAAGAAAAAACAAAAAAATACTGTAATTAAAGAATTAAGAGTTAAACCTCATATCGATACACATGATATGGAAACTAAAATTAATCAAATTGAAAAATTCTTAGAGAAAGAAAACAAAGTAAAAATCAGTTTAAGATTATCAGGAAGAGAAAAGCTACATTCAGAATCAGCAGTTAAAGTGTTAGATGAATTTGCTGAAGTCTTCGAAGATAAAGCTATAGTTGAAAAAAAATATGGAAAAGAGCAATTACAAAAATTTGTAATGCTTTCACCTAAGAAATAGACAAGAGGAGGAAAAATTATGCCAAAGATGAAAACACACAAAGGAGCAAAAAAAAGAATTAAAGTTACAGGAACAGGTAAATTCGTAGTTAAACATTCAGGAAAAAGCCACATCTTAACTAAGAAAACACATAAAAGAAAGAAAAGATTAGGACAAGACCAAGTATTAACTGGTGGAGCAGCTAGAAAAGCATCTAGATTATTAGCAGGACAAGAAGGAAGATAATAACTTATAAGGAGGAAAGAAAATGCCAAGAGTAAAAACTGGAATAGTAAGAAGAAAAAAACATAAAAAAGTATTAAATGAAGCAAAAGGATATAGAGGATCTACAAAAACTAATTATAAAAAGGCTAATGAAGCTGTTAAAAAAGCTATGGCTTATGCAACAGAACATAGAAAATTAAAGAAAAGAACAATGAGAGAATTATGGATAATCAGAATTAATGCAGCAACTCGTGCTGAAGGATTATCATATTCTAAATTCATGAATGGATTAAAGAAATTAAACATCGAATTAGACAGAAAAGTTTTAGCAGAATTAGCTTTAAACAACTCTGCAGAATTCAAAGCTTTAGTAGACAAAGTAAAAGCATTATAATATATAAAACTACATCACATGATGTAGTTTTTTTTATCTCTAAAAAATGGTATAATATATCAAAAGTATATAAAGGTGGTGTTTTATGGCTCTAAAATTTGAATATAAAGGTATAGATTTTGATTTAAATAATAATATAGAAGATAATACTTTATATGTTTTTTCAAATTTTAATGATAAATTTGAAATAGAAAGTAAAGATAAAGATATTTTTACTACAAAAAAATATATAACTGAAAATGAATTCTGGGAAAAAGTAATATTAAGTAAAAAAATATTACTTAAAGAGGAAAAAGAGGTAGTGTTCTTTTATAATACGCTAAATAATGAAATTAAGAAAAAACTTCAAATAAATGAATATTTTGATTGTATAGATATAGCATATAGATATTATTCATTTATGAAAGAATATATAGAATATGGTGTTGATTTAAATGAAATAGAAGTACATGAGTGGCAAAAAAATATAATTAATCTATATCTTAATATAAATGATAAAATGTTAGAAAGAGCACATAAAGAAGTGAAAATACCTAGATATTTATTACCAGTATTTTCATATATTAATCAAGATTTTCTTAATAATTTTAAGAAGATAGTGTTTGTTAATAAATTTTCATTTACTGTATTTGAGAAGAAAATTTTAGAAGATATTGATAATCTTTCTATATTCCTATATGTAAATAAAAATGATTATGATGAAGAAAAAAATATTTTAAAAAATATTACTATGCCAAGCTTAAAAGAGAAAAATATTAAAGTAGTAGAGTGTAGTGATAAATTTACACAGACTATAAATATTTTAGACAATTTGGAAAAATTTAATACTTTTTATGATATGGCAGAGAAAAAGAAAGCAAAAATAAAAGATGAAAATATTTTTGTTAATCAAAATGAGTTGATAAATACATTAGATTTTTCATTTAATCATACTGTTGCATATAATATACTATCTAAAATATATTTAGCCATAAAAAATTCCATAAATGGTAGATACTTAATTTCAGATATATATAGACTTTACTCAATAAAAGAATTTAGAAATGAATTTGAAATAGAAAATAGCGATTTATCTATTTTATTTAGAGAATCAAGATATAATAACATATATATAGAAAGTGAAAAACTTGAGAGTTTAAGGTTGCTAAATGAAATAAAAAAATATAGAAGTAAGGAAGAATTTTTAGAGTTATTTACAAGAATTGGTAATATTAAATCTAAAAAAGAATATATGTTTAATACTAATTTTACTTTTTTTGAGGCATTAAGTGAAGTTAATGTTCTAGATTTAGATTTTCTATCAAATTTTGTTGTAGATTATTTAATGTTATTTATGAAATATTTAGATAAAAAAACATTACATGCTGATTTAATTGAAAAGAAAAATAGAATATTAGATATAAAAAAATTAGGTACGGAAATAAAAGAAAATTTTGCTTTAATAAATGTACAAGGAAATATTGTAATAAAAGATAGAAATATCTTTTCTAAATCACAAAGTACATTACTTGGTTTACCTGTATCAGATGATTTAGTATATGAAAACCTATTTAATGTTTATAGAAATATTGCAGTTTCAAATAATATATATATAAGCTATATAAAAAATGAAGATGAGAATATATCAGAAATGCCATTTTTAACTGATTTAGTTTTTACAAATAAATTAAAAGCTGATAAAAAGGAAATAACTATGGGAGAAAAGACAGTTATTTTAGATCAATTACTAGATAAAAGCAATATTAAGATTAAAGATAAAGTTGAAAATGATTTGATGCATAAAAATGATAAATTATCTGATTTTAGTAATATATCAGTTACTAAATTATTGAGACTTATTAATTCGGAATTAGATTTCTACTTATCTACTAATATAGATGAAAGTGATATATTTAATGAAGATATTAAAGTAGTTGAAGTAGGAAATATTACACATAGGATTATGGAAAATATTATAAATAAAATAGGTAAAAAGATTATTCATTTAAAAGATGTAGAGTTATTAAACTATATTAATGAGTCTATAGAATTAGTTATGAATGAAAAGGAAAATACTGTACTTGATGAGTATAAAAAATACTTTGAAATGACATATTTAAAAGACTTACCTGAAACGATAATAGATTTCTTTAATAAGCTAAAGAAAGAATTAATACATGAAAATATAGTTGAAATATATACTGAAAAAGAAGTAGGATTTAATTTAAATATAGAAGATAGAGAAATTAAGATTAAAGGAAAATCAGATTTAATAATAGAGACAGAAACAAAATACTATATTATTGATTTTAAAACAGGAAAATATAAGATAGATAAAATGAAAAAATATGCGAATCAAGTAGAAATATATTCATATATGGATGAGGTAAAAGATAAGGAAATTTTAGGGTATATTTCATTCATACAAACATTTGATACCTTTGTTCAAGTAGATATGAATAAAGTAGAAGTAAATAAAGAAGTAATAATTGAAAAATTAACTTCATATATTAAAGATGAAGTATTTGATTTAGGTAAAGTAGATAAATATTCTAGTTTTAAGGAGGTAATTAACAATGGAAAATAAAAAAACTGTTGTAAAAGCAAGTGCTGGTACAGGTAAAACATATAGATTATCACTAGAATATATTTATTTTTTACTTTTAGATATTGATTTCAGAAATATATTGGTTATGACTTTTACTAAAAAAGCAACGGCAGAAATAAAAAATAGAATATTTGAATTTATTTTAACTATAATATCTAAAGATGAAAAATCACATGAATTAATTAAAAATATAGAAAGTAATTTTGAATATAAATTTAAACCTGGTGATATAGATAAATTAACTCATATATATAAAGATATGTTGATAAATAAAAATAGAGTTAGAATAGATACTATAGATGGATTTACAGCAAAAGTATTTAATACATGTATTGCTGAACCTATACTTGATATTTATGATTATGATGTATTAACAGAAGATACAGAAACAGAAAGAACTTTGTATACAGACTTTGTTATTAAACTAATTAATAATCCAAGATTTAAATATAAGTATGAAAAAACAGAAATCAAAGAGATAATAAGAGAGATAAAAAAGAATTTTCTATATAATAAAGAAGAATTACTTAGTATAAAAAAAATAGATGAAAAATATAGTTTAAGTGATGTAATAAACAAGGCTAAAAATCTATTTTTCAATGAATTAAATATAGAATTTAATGGTGAGTTACCAAAGGTAAAAAAAGATATAGAAAAAGTAAAAGATATATTAATTCAAGTTAATGATGTAAATACTGAATTCTATTATTCGAAATTAAATAAATATTTTAAAGAAATTTTTACTGTATTTGATATATTTGATTTAAGAGCAAAAAAATCATCTGAAGTAGTAAAAGATATAATAGAAAATAAGATGGAAATATCAAAAAAAATACAGGAATTTCAAATTATTAGATATATTTATGAAAGTGATAAAAAAACTAAAGAAGTTTATGAAAATTCGAAAATTGTATTTGAAGAAGACTTTAAGTTAAAGAAGGAAAATAAATTATTAGAGTTTAATGATATTACATACTATACTCTTAAGTATATTTTTGATGAAAAGTTAGGATTAGTTAAAGATGGAAAAGTTACAGAAGCGTTTTATGAGTTAATGGATGGTAAGATAGAAGCCTTAATGGTAGATGAGTTTCAAGATACAAGTGTTCCTCAATTTAAATTTATGAAACTAATAATGGATGGAGCTAAAATTGTTACATGTGTAGGAGATGAGAAACAAAGTATTTATGAATGGCGTGGAGGATATAAAAAATTATTTGAAGATCTAGAAAAAACTTTAGGAGAAGATACGGTAGTTAAAAATTTAGGGACATGTTATAGATCTGAAAAGAATATTATTGATTTTGTAAATGATAAGTTCTCTAAACTTGAAGATTATGGATATGAGACTGTCAATTCAAGTAAAGAAGATAAAAATGCCGGATATGTTGAAACTATATTAGTAAAAAAAGTAGAAACTGGTAATGGAAATGCAGATAAAATAGAAAATGAAGATTTTATAATTAAAGCAATTGTAAATAAAATAATTGAAAATAAAGACTATACGGATACAGCTGTATTATTGAGAGAGAATAAGGCTCTCGAAAAAGTAGCTAAATACTTAGATGAAAATAATATTAGTTATTCATTAATAACTAAATCAAATATTTTAGATGTAGAAGTTGTTAAAAACGCTCATAGATTAGTAAAATATTTGGTTACTAAAAACGAATTATATAAATTTGAATTTTTAAGAAGCAGTATAAAAAATTATAGTTTAGATGATATTGATGAGGTTATTAATGGTAAAGTAGATGAGGATGTAGAATTTTTCAAAAATAATTTTGATAGACATAATTCATACAATTCAAATGATTTTGATTTTGCTAAGGAATATTTATCTAGATTTGGATATACTGTAAATGAAGATGCTAATGATATACTTAATTTAAATGTATATTTTTCTAAAATGAAAGAATTTAATAATTTATTTGATTTCTATGAGAGCATAGAAAAAAATAAAGAAACAAGAAAATCTATTATAGAAAAAGATGGTATTATTCTTACAACTATACATGCTTCTAAGGGACTTGAGTATAAAAATGTCTATACTTATGATGATAGTTTTGATAAAAATAAGTTAGGATATAAAAAGTATGTGTTTTATGATAATGAATATAATGTATCTAATTTTAAATTAACACAATATGATATCTTGTATAAAATGTTTAAAAATATAATGGAAAGTAAGAATTTTGATGATATAGAAAAAGGCATATTTTTAGAATATTTAAAAAATTATGATAATGTTTATGATGAATATACTGTTATTAATAAAAGCTTTAAAGACGCATATTTAAATGTTAATTATGTAGGATATACAAGAGCTAGAGAAAATTGTTATGTATTCTTTGAAAAAACAGGGCCATTAATTAAAGTTGTAGAAAAAGTTGGTGAAAGAAAATCAAAAGAGATAAAAGAAAAAGAAACTTCTTTTGTAGATTATTCAAAATATTCTAATTATTTAACACAAACTAATTATTTAGAGGCAGAAAATGAAGAATATGATATTGATAGAATTAATAAACAAAAAGAAGGAAGTGCAATACATTATTTCTTTGAAGTATATAACGGTGATGTTGAAGTTGCTATAGATATAGTTAAAAAGAAATATGGTAATTTATTATCTGATGAAAGTTTTAGTAGAGTATTAGATTTAATTGATAAAAATATTACGAAATATACACATATATTGAATACTAATTTGAAAAAATATTCTGAATTTAAAATTTTTGATAGAGAAGATAATGATAAAATGTATATTATAGATTTATTACTATTAGATAATGAAAATAAAAAGGCATATATATATGATTTTAAAACGGGACATAATGTAATTAACAATCCTAAATATATTAAACAATTAGAAAACTATAAAAGAATTTTATCTAAAGAATTAGAAGAATTTGAGATATTTACTCAAATACTTCCATTAGATGAATAAAAAAATCTGATAATTTCCAATTAAGGATCTTATCAGATTTTTATTTTAACTAAAATACTGTATAAATATTGTTATTATACTAATATTGAAGAAGTCTATAAATAATGCACCAACTATAGGAACTACAAGGAATGCAACTTTTGAATACCCAAATTCATCGTTTATAGATTTCATATTAGCAAGGGCATTTGGTGTTGCTCCCATTCCAAATCCCATATGTCCAGCAGCAATAACAGCAGCATCAAAGTTTCTTCCCATAACATTAAATGTAATAAATCTTATGAATAAGTAAGTTGTAATTACTTGAGCTAATAATAGTATTGTTAATGGACCTGCAAGTCCGAATAATTGCCATAATTTTAATGATATTAATGCTATTGAAAGGAATAAGTTAAGTGATATACTTTCTAATACTTGTATTTCTTTCATAGGCATTTCTTTATAGAAAATATCTGAGATATTTCTAATTATTGCTGCGACAAACATTGGGCCTATATATACTGGTAATTTTAAACCAGCTTGTTTAAACCAAATGTTTAAAATTGTACCTACACTCATTGTGAATAAAAGTATAAAGAATGCAGTTGCAAATCTTTCTTCATCTAATTCATGAATTTCATTATCTTCTTCTATTGATTCTTCAATAGTATCTTGAGATTTTAAGTTATATTTTTCAATTAGTTTTTTCCCTAATGGTGGACCAAATAAAGAACCAACTATAGTACCAAATGTAGCTGCTGCGATTGCAATTGTTTTTAAACCATCCATGTTAATATTTTCAGCTATTGCACTTGATGTTCCATGTCCTCCAGTCATAGGAGTAGATCCAGTCATTAAAGAAATTAAAGGATTTACATTAAGTAATTTTCCAATTACTATTGCTACGGCGTTTTGGAAGAAAATTAATAATACAGCTACAAATAAGAATAATACTAATTTTATTCCACCCTTTTTAAGTAGTGAAAAACTTGCATTAAATCCAACGCTAGTAAAAAACATTATCATAAAGAAATCTTGTAAAGTAGTATCAAAATTAAATTCTATAATATTCAGATATTTAAGAATTAATGCTAATATTGAAAATAGGAAACCTCCTATTACTGCATTTGGCATGCAATATTTCTGTAAGACTTTAGATCTTTTCTTTAGTCTAATACCAATAACTAAGAAAATAACTGCTAGTCCGACAGTTTGTATCATATCTAAATCTAAAATATATTTCATAAAAACCTCCAATTTGTTATTTTTTTATGATACAATATATATAGGAAAAAATCAACTATATTATATTTATGTAAATATTTATCAAATATATGTAAATATATACAAATAATTGATTGACAGAGTACACTAAATGTGTTATTATACTATGTACGCATGTGTTAGGTGGCTAATACCTAAAGCAGCGATTTTGATAATTTCGGAGGTGAACAGATGTTTGCAGTAATTAAAACTGGAGGAAAACAATACAAAGTTGAAGTAGGTTCATTATTAAAAGTTGAAAAATTAGCCGTAGAAGTAGGAACTGAAGTTTCATTTGAAGAAGTATTAATGGTAGGAGATAAAGTAGGATCACCATTAGTAGAAGGAGCTAAAGTAGTAGCTGAAGTTAAAGAACACGGTAAAGGTAAAAAAGTTATCAACTTTAAATACAATAAAAAAACATACTACAGAAAACAAGGTCATAGACAACAATATACTTTAATTGAAGTTAAAGATATTAAAGGATAGTCATGACAAACGTTGAATTTTCTGAAAAAGAAGATAAAATTGTATCCTTTTTAATAAAGGGACATACAGAAGCATATAACTATGGAGAAGACATAGTATGTGCATCAATTTCTGCCACATCTATAATGACATTAAATGGCCTAATAGAAGTGTTGAAAGTAAAGAAATTGAATTATGAAATGAAAGATGGATATATTTTTTGTGACCTGAGAAATGTTGACGCGGAAGATTTAAATAAGTCTCAAAGTCTGCTAAAATCTTTAGCAATAATGCTAAAACAAATTTCAAAAGATTATCCAAAAAATGTACAATTTAGAGCTAGGAGGTATGGAAAATGATATTAAAGTTGAATTTACAATTATTCGCCTCAAAAAAGGGACAAGGGTCAACTAAAAATGGTAGAGACTCAAACCCTAAATATTTAGGAGTAAAAAGATATGATGGTGAAGCTGTAAAAGCTGGAAACATAATTGTTAGACAAAGAGGAACTAAATTCCACCCAGGAAACAACATGGGACTTGGAAAAGATTACACTTTATTTGCTTTAATTGAAGGTTACGTTAAATTTGAAACATTCAAAGGTAAAAAAAGAGTAAGTGTTTACCCAGAAAAAATAGTTAAATAATAGATAAGAAAAGCCTTTTTTAAGTAAAAGGCTTTTTTTTAAAGGTGATATATGACTAAAAAAGAGAGAGTAAGAGAAGTACTAAACGTATTAAGAAATAAATTTAAAGAACCCAAGATAGCGTTAGACTATTCTAATGAATATCAATTAATGGTTGCAGTGATTTTATCTGCACAATGTACAGATAAGAGAGTGAATATAGTTACTAAAGAATTTTTTAAAGTATTAAAAACTCCAGAGGATATGGAAAAATTATCATTAGAGGAAGTTGAAGAATATATAAAATCTACAGGATTCTATAAAAATAAGGCATTAAACTTAAAAGCTAATGCAAAAATGTTAATGGAAAAATACAATGGGGTATTACCAAGAACAATGGAAGAATTAACAGAACTTCCAGGAGTTGGGAGAAAAACTGCTAATGTCTTATTAGGTGATTTATGGGGCATTAGAGGAGGAATAGTAGTAGATACCCATGTAAGAAGATTATCAAATCTAATTGGATTTGTAGATAATGATAATGTAGAGATTATTGAAAGAGAATTAATGAAGATAGTTCCTAAAAAATCATGGTATGAGTATTCACATTTTTTAATTTTACATGGTAGAGATAAATGCATTGCAAGACGTCCTAAATGTCAGGAATGTGAAATAAGAGATTTATGCAAATATAATGAAAAAAATAGAAAAAAGGTATAGATATGAAAAAAATAATAATATTTATAATGTGTGTATTTACTTTTAATGTTTATGGTATAGAAGAAGAAAAAAAGGAAAGGATTCCTATAGTTTATACTGCATTAACAGATGGTACTGAAGTAGTAAATGTTAATTCTGATATTTTATTCCCTATTGCTTCATTAACTAAAGTTATGAATGTATTGGTTGCTAAAGATGAAATTGCAAAAGGTAATTTTAATTTAAAAGATAAAGTAATGTTTGATAGATATACTGCCTTTGTTAATGGAGGGGCTATTTCTGTATGGCCTGGAGATGACAGTTATTCACTTGAAGATCTATTAAAGATACAAATGATATTTTCTTCAAATAATGCTGCTTATGCAACTGCAAAACATATTGGTAAGGGAGATATAAATAAATTTATTCAAATGATGAATGAAAAAGCAAGAGAGATTGGATTAAATAATACATATTTTTCTTCTCCAGCAGGTTTACCGCCAAGATTAAATAAAGGTTTTGGAATGGATATGTCAACAGCAAAAGATTTATTTATTTTAACAAAATATGTTGTTGAAAACACAGACATTTTAGATTATAGTGGAAGAAAGAGTATAAGTTTCCCTAACAGTAAAGATCCTGCAAGAGTTTATCATAATAGAAACCATATGTTAGGAGATTTTGGTGTAGTTGGTATGAAAACAGGTTTTCACGAAGAATCAGGGTTTAATATCATTCTAGTATCAAAAATGGGAGATTCTACAGTAGTTTCAATTTCATTAAATTCTGAAACAGAAAAACAAAGATATAGACTACATAAGGCGATTCTTACAAAGTTAAGCGAGAAATTAGAAAAAGTAGTAGATAAAGAAAATACATATTATTTATTTGATATTAAAGGATATAAAGAGAAAACAATTGAGGGATATATAAAAGATGATGTGTTGCTAATTAACTTAGGTCAAGATTTTGTTCATAATATTAAACTAAATGAAATTAGTAATAATATAAATGTAGATGATGAAATAGGAGTATTAGAAATAATGCTTGATGGGGAAGTTATAACAAGTAGACCAATATTTGCTAAAAATGCTAATAGAAAACTAAATTGGTTTGAAAAAATACTTAGAGTTATTACTTTTGGAGCATATTAAGGAGAATATATGGATAAAAATATATTAATACTTGGACTAAGTGGATCAGGGAAAACAACAGCTTTAAAATTTTTAGAAGATAATGGATATAATGTAAGTTTAAATTATCCAATAAATCATTTATTAGAAGTTAAAGAAAATACTAAAACTGCAATAGGAATTTATGTTAAAAATAAAGATGAATTATCTATTTTAAAAGAGGTAATTAAGACAGATAAGTTTAATGTAGTATTTTTAGAGGCAAGTAATGAAGAATTAATTCAAAGATATGAATTACTTAGAAAAACTCATCCATTTTTGAAAGATGATAATTTGAATAATTCAATTAATGCAGAAAGAGAGTTTTTATCAAGTCTAAAATTACTTGATATAAACAATATTGATACGACTAGATTAACACCAAAAATGTTATGTGATATTTTAGAAAATACATATATTTTGAAAAAAAGGGTGTTAATTTCTTCGTTTGGATATAGACATGGATTACCACAAGATTCGAATTATGTTTTTGATGTGAGGTTTTTAGATAATCCATATTATTTAGAAAAGTTAAGAGATAAAACAGGTGACGATAAAGAAGTATATGATTATGTAATGTCTTTTGAAGAGAGCAAAAAAATGTATGAAAATATATATAATTTTTTTGAGTTTGTATTACCTATTTACTTTAAAAATACAAAAAATAATATACATATTGCTATTGGATGTACTGGAGGTAGACATAGATCTGTTACTCTAGTTAACAAGTTATATGAAGATTTAAAAGATAAATATGAAGTATATAAATTACATAGGGAGATAAAATGAAGGTAGATTTGAAAAATATACCACAAAATCCTGGTGTATATTTAATGAAAGATATTAATGATAAAGTAATATATGTAGGTAAGGCAAAGAACTTAAAAAATAGGGTTAGTTCTTACTTTAATAATCCAAAATCTTCAATGAAGACTTTTGAATTAGTAAAGCATATTAATGATATAGAGTTTTTTTTATGCAATAGTGAACTTGAAGCTTTAATACTTGAAAATAATTTGATAAAAAAATATATGCCTAAGTATAATATTCTTTTAAAAGATAATAAAACATATCCATATTTAAAGATAACTAATGAAAAAATTCCACAAATTTCAGTAGTTAGAAGTAGAAAGTATTTAGAAGAAAATAGAGATGCATATTATTTTGGCCCATATCCATTTAATATGAAGGAAATGATAAAATTACTATTATCTGCTTTTGATATGCAATATTTTAATATAGATATGTACAATAAAAAAATAGTTGGTAATAATTTAAGACATAATAATTTAAATAGAGATCTATATTTTGAAAATATTGAAGACGAGAATAAATATGTTGAAAATTCAAAGGCAATGATTAATTTCTTGAAAAATAAAGATTTAAGTATTATTGATAAATTACATACTCAAATGATAGAATATTCAGATAATTTAGAATATGAAAAAGCATTAACAATTAGAAATAGAATTGAAAAATTAAATACATTGATAAAGACACAATTAATTGAACATAGTTTAGAAACAGATGAAGATGTTTTTGTTTTAACTAATATAGGTAACAAAATATTTATTTGTGTTTTAAATATTAGAGATGGTAAGATTATTGGTAAAAATAATATTAAATTAGAAAATAAATATGAAGAAGATGAGGTATTTGAAACATTATTTATTTCATATTATGATAATAAGAAAATACCAAAAAATATAATAATAGAAAAAGAATATAAAAATAAAATTGAAATGTTAGAAAAATACTTTAGTACTGAAAAGAATAAAAGTGTTAAGATACATAGTCCTATAATTAAAAGCAGAAGGTTAAGTTTACTGGAATTAGGAATTAAAAATCTAAACTTTAATGTAGATGAATATATGAGAACAGAGAAAGCTATAACTAAAGGACTAATAGATTTAAAAAATGTTTTAAATCTAAAAAAACTGCCTAAACTTATTGAATGTTTTGATATTTCTAATATTCAAGGTAAGGATGCTGTTTCTGCAATGAGTGTATCAGTAAATGGAAGAGCTGACAATAAAAAATATAGACACTTTAAAATTACAGTAAAAGATACACCTGATGACTTTTTAATGATGAGAGAAACATTAACTAGAAGATACTCTAAACTAGAAATAGATGAATTACCTGATTTGATTTTAATAGATGGTGGTAAAGGGCAACTAGGAGTGGCTGTCAGTGTATTAAAAGAATTAGGAAAATTTGAATATGTAGATTTAATAAGTATAGCAGAGAGAAATGAAGAAATATTTAAGGCTGGAGAAAGTGAGCCATATATTTTTGATAAAAATGACGAAGCTTTAAAAATATTGATTAGAACAAGAGATGAAGTGCATAGATTTGCGATTACTTATCATAGAAAACTTAGATCAAAAAGAAACATTAAATCGAGCTTAGATGAAATTAGAGGTATAGGACCAAAAAGAAAAAAAGAACTTATATTGAAATTTGGTAGTGTTAAAAATATATTTGAAGCTAGTGAAAATGAGCTCTTAGAGATACTACCATTATCAGTAGTAAAAGAAATAAAAAATACATAACTTGTTTTGCATTTTAAAATATTATGTTGTATAATATTAACAGACAAGTGAAAAAAGAAATAGGAGGAAGCAATGAGTAACTATATTTTGGAAATGCATAATATAAGAAAAGAATTCTTCGGTGGTAAAATTGTCGCTAATGATGATATTACTTTAAAAATTAAAACTGGAGAAATTCATGCTATCGTCGGTGAAAATGGAGCTGGAAAATCAACGTTAATGAAAATCTTAAATGGATTATATGATCCAACATCTGGAAAAATTTTCTATAAAGGAAAAGAGGTTACAATAGATACACCAACAGATGCTGCAAAACTTGGAATTGGAATGGTATATCAACATTTCATGTTAATTGAAACATTAACTGTTGCTGAAAACATGGTTTTAGGATTTGAACCTGTTAAAAATAAAGTACTTTTTGATTTAGAAACAGCAAGACAAAAAGTAAGGGAAGTTTCTGAAAAATATGGGTTAAATATAGATCCAGATGCTAAAGTTGGAGATTTATCAGTTGGTATACAACAAAGAATAGAAATTTTAAAAATCTTATTTAAAGGTGCAGAATTATTAATCTTTGATGAACCAAGTGCCGTGCTTACTCCACAAGAAGTAATAGAGTTATATGGAATAATGCGTAACTTAATTAAAGAAGGTAAAACAATTATCTTCATTACACATAAATTGCAAGAGGTTCTTGACTTATCAGACAATATTACAGTAATTCGTCGTGGTAAAGATGTTGGAAATTTAAAAACAACAGAAGCTACTAAAGAAGTAATTGCAAATATGATGGTAGGAAGAGAAGTATTATTTGATATTAAGAAAGAAAAAGCTGAGATTGGAAAAACTTTAGTAAAAGTTGAAGATGTTGTTGCGTTAAATGATTTAGGTGCTGAAAAAGTTAAAGGAATTAGTTTTGAAATTAGAGAAGGAGAAATACTAGGAATAGCTGGGGTTGAAGGAAATGGACAAACTGAATTAATAGAAGTATTAGCTGGACTTAGAAAAGCAGAAAAAGGATCATATAGTATAGATGGAGTAGAACTTTTAAATAGTACTCCTAGAAATATTAGACTTTCAGGATTATCACATGTGCCTGAAGATAGACATAAGAGAGCAACTATAGATGAATTTACAGTAAATGAAAACCTTATCTTAGGAGATATGGATAAATATGTAAATAAAGGAATAATAAATTTCTCTACAGTTCAAAAAAATACTAAAGAAATGATAGAAAAATATGATATCAGACCAGTAGATGGTACTGTTATATATGGTGGACTTTCTGGAGGTAACCAACAAAAAGTTGTTATAGCTAGAGAGTTAGAAAAAGAAAATAAATTTATTATTGCATCTCAACCTACAAGAGGGGTAGATATAGGTGCGATAGAAATGATACACAATACTATTTTACATGAAAGAATTAAAGGTAAAGCAATACTTGTTGTATCAGCAGAATTAACAGAAATTATGACATTAAGTGATAGAATAGCAGTTATGTATTCTGGTAAAATAGTTGGTTTATTAAATAGAGAAGATGCAACTATGGAAAAACTTGGAATATTAATGGCAGGAGGTAAATTAGATGAATAAATTTAAGAAAACATTTTATAATATTTTACCGTCATTATTAGCAGTATTTATTGCATTACTTGCAGGTGCAGTGATAATGGCATCAAGAGGAGTAAATCCAATTGAAGCTTACGGAGCGATGTTTAAAACAGCATTGTATCAGTCATCACCTAAATTTCCATTTAATGGTCTTGCTAAAACACTAGTTTATGCAACTCCATTAATGTTCTCAGCTATTGCAGTTATGATAGCATTTAAAGCTGGATTATTTAATATAGGGGTTCAAGGGCAATTAGTTGCAGGAGGACTTGGAGCAGTACTAGCTGGTACATTTATAACAACTTATTTAGATAGTTTTGGTATATTAAATATATTAATTTGTTTATTTGTTGCTGCATTATGTGGATTCCTATGGGCATCACTTGCAGGGTTCTTAAAATCAAAATACAATATACATGAAGTAATTAGTACTATTATGTTAAATTATATTATGATAAACTTACAAAGATATTTAATTAACCCAGTTAATGGACCGTTAAAAGATCCAACAACTAACAATAATATATCTGAAAAAGTATTTGAGGCTTCAAGATTACCTCTATTCTTTTATGAACAAACTAAACAAAATTTAAATTTAGGATTTATACTAATAATAGTAATAATAATCTTATCATATTTCTTCTTTGAAAAAACAAGAATAGGATATGAAATAAAAGCTGTAGGATATAATCCAACTTCTTCTGAAAATGCAGGAATTAACCCTAAATTAATTGCATTTATTGCAATGGGACTTGCAGGAGCTATAGCAGGTCTTGGAGGAGCAGAAAGAGTTCTTGGAGGGGCTGCTGAATATAGATATACTGATTTAATTATGGGAGATTATGGATTTACAGGACTTGCAATTGCATTATTAGGTAAAAATAATCCTTTTGGTATATTCTTTGCTGCAATATTCTATGCATCATTAGAAATTGGAGGACAAACTTTACAAAGACAATTTAATATAGATAAAGAAATTGTATTTATAATACAAGCATTAATCATAATACTAGTTGCTGCAGAAAACTTATTTAAATATTTCTTAAATAAGAGAAAGGGGAAATAAATGGAAGCACTTAGAATAATTTTAAAACAAACAATTACCGTTGCCCCTCCAGTATTAATTACTGCAGTTGGAGCATGTTTATCAGAGTTATCAGGAGTTACAAATATAGGACTTGAAGGAATGATGTTAACAGGAGCTTTTACAGCAGCTGTTATAAATTATTTTACAGGTAATCCATATTTAGCAATTTTATGTGGTATGTTAGTTGGAGGATTAATGTCTTTAATACATGCTGTAATAAGTATACATTTAAAAGGTGAACAAATAATAAGTGGGGTTGCAATCAACTTATTTGCTGTTGCTGTTACTTCATACTTAATTAAAGTGATATTTGATGCATCAGGATCTACACCTTCTGCATCAACTCATCCAAGCAATGCATTAGTTATAGGTTCAATTTATACATTAGCTATACTTTCATATTTCTTAGTATATAAAACAGTATTTGGTTTAAGATTAAGAGCAGTTGGAGAACATCCATTAGCTGCAGATACTGTAGGTATAAGCGTGTATAAATATAGATATATAGGTGTATTATTATCAGGAGTATATGCAGGTCTTGGAGGAGCATATATGACTACAGTAATATTATCAAGTTTCACAAGTAATATGTCAGCTGGGCGTGGATTTATGGCCTTAGCTGCAATGATATTTGGTAGATGGAATCCATTAGGTGCTATTCTTGCAAGTTTATTATTTGCTTTTGGACAAGCAGTATCAGATTATACTAAGACAAGTGGTGGAAGTATTCCTCAAGAATTCTTAGCGATGATACCATACTTAATGACATTAATTGCATTAGTTGCATTCGGACGTAAATCTAGAGCACCTAAAGCAAGTGGAAAACCTTACGAAAAATAAAGTATATGATAAAAAAATCTTGTATGTTTACAAGATTTTTTTAATATTAAAGTATTGATTTTTACAAAAAAAAATTGTATAATAAGTTACAACAAATATTTAGGAGGAATTTTAAAATGAAAAAATTATTTGGAATTTTAACAATTTTACTTACTTTCGTTTTTGTTCTATCTTGTGGAGCTAAAACAGAAGAAGCACCAGCTGCTGATGCACCAGCTAAAAAAGTAGCTATTGTATATTCAACAGGTGGAAAAGGAGATAAATCATTCAACGATTCAGCTTTCAGAGGAATGGAAAAAGCTAAAGCAGAATTAGGTGTTGAATTCTCAGAATACGAACCAAAAGATCCTTCAGTTGAAGCTAAAAACCAATTAACTGAATATGCTCAAACTGGAGAATATGAATTAATTATCGGTGTTGGATTCACTATGAAAGAATCTTTAGAAGCAGTTGCGGCAGAATATCCTGACCAAAAATTCGCTTTAATAGATGATGTAGTTGAAGGAAAAGACAATGTTGTTTCATTAATGTTCAGAGAACAAGAAGGAGCATTCTTAACAGGAGCTTTAGCAGCTATGATGACTAAAACTAACGTATTAGGATTCATTGGAGCAGTAGAAGCACCAGTTATCCACAGATTTGCTACAGGGTTCATTCAAGGTGCTAGACACGTTAACCCTGATGTAAAAATCGTTTCAGCTTATGTAAATGGTTCAAACCCATTCAGCGACCCAGTTGCTGCTAAACAATTAACTGAAAGTGTTATCGCACAAAACGCTGATATAGTAATGCACGCTGCAGGAGCTTCTGGATCAGGAGTATTCAAAGCTGCTCAAGAAAAAGGTGTATTTGCTATAGGAGTTGACTCTAACCAAGATGCTGAAGTTCCAGGATCAATCTTAACTTCAATGTTAAAAAATGTTGACGTTGCAGTATTTGAAACTATCAAAGCAGTATTAGAAGGAAACTACCAAGGTGGAGTTAAATACTTCGGTATAGCTGAAGACGGAGTTGGAGTTACTGAATTCGAATTCACTAAAGATATAATTGGACAAGAAAACATCGATAAATTAAATGCTTTATATGGAGAAATCAAAGAAGGTAAAATTACAGTTGATGAAAACGGTCCTTTACAATAAGGATATATAAAACAGGACTAATTTAGTCCTGTTTTTTTCTATAGGAAATTAGAATTCTAATAAGATGTATATAATTTTATTGATTAATATAAAACACAACAACAGTTTATAAAAAATAAAATTAATAAGTAAATTTGAGTAATACAAAAATACCTGTTTAAATAATAGGCCATTAGGGTTATAGAATTTATGAATAGGTCGGCCAATAGCAGAAGAAAGAAGAAGTAAAATTTGAAGTAAGTAATGCTAAAAAGGTTGCTATAGTTTACTCAACAGGTGGAAAAGGAGATAAAAGCTTTAATGATTCTGCATACATGGGAATACAACAAACTATAAAAGATTTTGGTATAGAAGTATCAGAATATGAACCAAAAGATACTTCAGTAGAAGCGAAGAATGTATTATATGAATATGCTCAAACAGGTGAGTATGAATTAATAATTGGTATTGGATTCAATGACAGAAGCTTTAATTGCTGTTGGTGATGAATATCCAAATCAAAAATTTGTTATGATAGATGATGTTATAGAAGGTAAAGACAATGTATTGTCTATAGTTTATGATGAACAAGAAGGAACTTTCTTAACTGGTGCATTAGCTGCAATGATGACTAAAACTAACACTATAGGTTTTATAGGTGGAGTAGAAGCTCCTGTAATATATAAATTTGCTACTAGATATATTTCCAAGGGGCAAAATATATTAATCCAGATGTTAATGTTTTAATATCATATATTAATGGTGCAGATTCATTTAATGATCCTGTTGCAGCTAAACAATTAATAGAAACATTAATTGCAAAAGGCGCAGATGTAGTAATGCATGTTGTAGGAGCGTCAGGTTTTGGAGTATTTAAAGCAGTTGAAGAAAAACAAGTTTTCGGTATAGGTGTAGATTCTAATCAAGATGCTGAAGTACCTGGTCATATTTTAACTTCAATGATTAAAAGAGTTGATACTGGGGTATATGAAAGTATAAAAGCGGTTTTAAATAACGAATTTAAAGGTGGAGTAAAACTTTAGGTGTTAAAGAT
Organism: Streptobacillus canis; assembly: GCF_009733925.1. NCBI lineage: Bacteria > Fusobacteriati > Fusobacteriota > Fusobacteriia > Fusobacteriales > Leptotrichiaceae > Streptobacillus > Streptobacillus canis. The sequence goes on from NZ_WOEI01000001.1 coordinate 80,933, forward strand.
AATGGATTAGGTGTAATGGATAATGAATTTACAAAAGATATGATTGGACAAGAAAATATAGATAAAATTAACTTTATAATTGAAGATATTAAGAGTGGTAAAATTACTGTAGATCCAAATGGTACAGTGAAATAAAAATATTGACAAATCATTAAAATAAAGGTAAAATTATATTGAAACTATAAAAATATATATTATTAATATACTTAGTTGCAATAAATTCAACCTAAGTCAAAAAAAACAGGAATTTTATTTCCTGTTTTTTTGTCAGATTAATTGATAAAGAAGTAAATTAATAGTATAATATTAATATATGAAAGGAAAAAACTATGAGAGTTGTTGATATTATTCAAAATAAAAGAGATGGATTTGAATTAAGTACTGAAGAAATTAAATTTCTTTTAGATGAGTACATGCAAGAAAGAGTTCCTGAATATCAAATTGCCTCATTTTTAATGGCAACATATTTTCAAGGAATGACTGATAGAGAGTTAGTTGATTTTACAATGACAATGAGAGATTCTGGTGATGTAATTGAATTTCCAAATTTAGACAAATTTTTAGTAGACAAACATAGTACTGGAGGAGTTGGAGATAAAGTTACGGTTGTATTAGCACCATTACTTGCTTCACTTGGAATGGCTACTGCAAAATTATCTGGAAAAGGATTAGGGCATACTGGAGGAACTATTGATAAATTTGAATCTATAGAAGGTTTTGAATTTTCAAAAACTAAGGAAGAATTATCAGAAATTGCAATGAAAACTGGTATAGGATTAATGGGTTCGAGTGATAAAATTGTACCACTTGATAAAAAAATATATGCATTAAGAGATGTAACAGCAACAGTTCCATCAATTCCATTAATAGCAAGTAGTATAATGAGTAAAAAACTTGCTATACAAAATGATGTTATTATTTTAGATGTTAAAGTTGGAGATGGGGCATTCATGAAGACTTTAGATATAGCTAGAGAACTTGCTAAAAGAATGGTTGCTATAGGTAAAGGTACTAACAGACAAGTAAAAGTAGTATTATCAAATATGGATGAACCATTAGGATATAATATAGGAAACGCATTAGAAATTATTGAAGGTATAGAAGCTTTAAAAGGGAATATTTCTTCTGATTTAAGAAAAGTAGTATATACAATAGTTTCATTAGCTTTAAAAGCAAAAGGGGAAATAAAAGAATTATCTGAAGGAGAAGAAATTATTGATAATATAATTAAAACAGGAAAACCTTTAGAAATGTTTGCAAACTTTATTAAAGAAAGTGGAGGAAATCCAGAAATTGTTAATGATTATACTTTACTTCCTACAGCAAAAAATATTTTAGAAGTTAAATCAATATCTTCTGGAATAGTAAGTAAAATAAAAACAGAAGAAATTGGAAAAGCAGCTATGGTAATAGGTGCTGGAAGAGAAACTAAAGACTCAATAATTGATCATGCAGTTGGTATTAAAATACTTAAAAAAGTTGGAGATAAAGTTGAAAAAGATGAAGTTATTGCAAAAATATATTATAATGATGATAGTAAAGTAAATACTTCAAAAGAAATGGTACTTGAATCTTATGTAATAGGTAATGAAGTGTTAGAAACATTAACACCAATTTTAGATATAGTTGAATAAAAATATAGGAGGAATAATTATGTTAAATATTGCAAAATATATTGACCATACAGTATTAAAAGCTACAACTAAACCTTGTGAAATTAAAAAACTTTGTGATGAAGCCAAAGAATATGGATTCTATTCAGTTTGTGTAAACGGATGTTATGTAAAAGAAGCTAAACAACATTTAGAAGGTAGTGACGTTAAAGTTGCTGCAGTAGTTGGATTCCCTTTAGGAGCTATGACTACAGAAGCTAAGGTTTTTGAAGCTAAAGAAGCTATAGCAAACGGAGCAAATGAAATTGATATGGTAATTAATGTTGGTAAATTATTAGCAGGAGATTCAAAATATGTTGAAGATGAAATACGTGCAATTAAAGAAGCAATAGGATCAAATGTTTTAAAGGTAATAATCGAAACTTGTTACTTAAATGATGATCAAAAAATGTTAGCTTGTGAATTATCATTAAATGCAAATGCAGATTTTGTTAAAACATCTACTGGATTTGGTACAGCTGGAGCAACATTTGAAGATGTAATATTAATGAAAAAAATGGTAGGAGATAAAGCAGAAGTTAAAGCAAGTGGAGGAGTTAAGAGCTTTGAAACTGCAGAGAAATATATAGAAATAGGAGCTACACGTTTAGGAACTAGTTCAGGAGTTGAAATCTTAACTGGTGCTAAAGTAGACCCAACAAAATATTAATAAATAAAAGGAGTGATATTATGGCAACACCACATATAGGAGCAAATAAAGGAGATATAGCAGAAACTATATTATTACCTGGAGATCCGTTAAGAGCAAAATATATAGCTGAAACATTCTTAGAAGATGTAGTGCAATACAATAATGTAAGAGGAATGTTAGGATTTACGGGAACATATAAAGGAAAAAGAATATCTGTGCAAGGAACAGGTATGGGAGTTCCTTCAATAGGAATATATACTCATGAATTAATCAATGAATACGGAGTAAAAAATTTAATAAGAGTTGGTACTGCAGGAGCAACTAATGCAGATATTAAAATAAGAGATGTTGTTGTAGCTTTATCAGCATCAACTGATTCTGCAATAAACAAATTAAGATTTAATGGAGCAGACTATGCACCTACTGCAAGTGCTGAACTATTATTTAAAGTTTATGAAACTGCAAAAGCAAAAGGAATGGATTTAAAAGCAGGGAATGTATTAACTAGTGATACATTCTATGGAGACGATTTTGAAGGTTGGAAAAAATGGTCTAAATTTGGAGTATTATGTGTTGAAATGGAAACAGCACAATTATATACTACTGCAGCTAAATTTAATGTTAATGCATTAACTTTATTAACTATAAGTGATTCATTAGTAACAGGAGAAGCAACATCAGCTGAAGAAAGACAAACTACATTTAATGATATGATTACATTAGCATTAGATGCTGCATTAACATTCTAAGGAGTTATATGAATAGATATAGTGAAAAAGAAATAAGAGAATATATTTCAAGAGCAAATGTTTTATTAGATAGAGCTTATGCACCTTATTCAAAATATAGGGTTGCAGCAGTAATGATAGATACTGATGGTAATTTACATGAAGGTGTAAATGTTGAAAATGCATCATATGGTCTTACTGTTTGTGCTGAAAGAAATACTATAGCAGCCGCAGTTACTAAAGGTATGAAAAATATTGACTTAATAGTTATTACAGGAGATACTGAAAAACCTATAAGCCCTTGCGGAATGTGTAGACAAGTAATTAGAGAATTTTCTAAGAGAGATACATTAATAGTATTAGCAACATCAAAATCTGATGAATATATGTTATGGACTATGGATGAAATGATACCTTATTCATTTGGTCCAGAAGATTTAAATTTATAGAAAAATGCCTTAGGGCATTTTTTTATATTTAATAATTGACACTTGTATAAAAATTTAATATACTTATTTTGGAGGTAGAGTTATGAAGAAAAAAATTGGTTTAATAAGTATATTGTTTTTTGTTTTATTGTATTTTGGCATTGGTAATTATTTTTATAATATATCAATCAATGCAAGTTCAAATAAAAGTAAGGTTTCAAATCAAGATCATGATGGAAGAGTTGATTTAGAACTTGAAAATAATATTAAATGGTTTGAAAATAATAAAAATAGAGTAAAAATGAAATCTGTAACAGGGTTTAATTTAGTTGGATATGAATTTATTAATGAAAATAGTATGAATTGGGTTATTATGGTTCATGGTTTTAATAGTAATTCAAGAGAGCTTTCTACACATATTAGAGAAATATATAAATTAGGTTACAATGTATTTTCACCCGATCTAATTTCTTTTGGTGAAAGTGAAGGTACTTTCATTTCAATGGGAGGAAAGGACAGTGAGGATTTAGTAAATTGGGTAGAATATTTGTTGAAAAAGTATCCTAAAAATAAATTTGTCTTATTTGGAAGAAGTATGGGTGCTGCCACAGTTATAAATTCACTTGGAGAAATAAATAAAGAAAATGTAGTTGGATTTATTGAAGATAGTGGTTATATAAAGTTAAGAGGAATTTTTTCATATCAACTTAAGAAACTTTATTCTTTACCATCATTTCCAATCTTAGATATTGCAAATAGTATGGTAAAAATAAGAGCTGGATATTCTATTGATGATGTAGATGCTACATCAGATTTACAAAATACATCAATACCAGGATTAATATTACATGGTAGTGATGATGGGTTTGTACCATCAGAAAATGCAAAAGAGATATATAGTTTATTAAAAAGTGATAAAAAGATATTTATTTTTGAAGATGCAAAACATGTTCAAGCTCATTTTCTATATAAAGAAAAATATTGGAATATAGTTAGTGAATTTTTAAGAGATAAATTTAATTAATACTTGATTTTATTAGTTTTGATATGTTAGAATAAAAAAAATATAACAAGAGAGAGGTAAGATAAATGAAAGACTGGGAAGCAGGAATAGTTAGAAAAATTGTTACAGAAGAACAACTAAAAGCTAGAGTTAAAGAATTAGGGGAACAAATCACTAAAGATTTTAAAGATGATGATGCAGAATTTATAGTTGTTGGTATATTAAAGGGTTCAATACTATTTATGGCAGATTTAATTAGAGAAATAAAATTACCTTTAAAAATAGATTTTATGGAAGTTTCAAGCTATGGAGATGGATTTGAAACAACTAAGGATATTAAGATAATTAAGGACTTAGATTATTCAGTAAGAGGAAAAAATGTATTAATAGTTGAGGATATTATAGATTCTGGGTTAACTTTAAAGAAAGTATTACAATTAATTGGAAAAAGAGGTCCAAAAAATGTATTATTATGTACTTTACTTGATAAAGTTACAAAAAGGGAAGCAGATATAGATATTCAATATACAGGATTCCAAATTCCAAATGAATTTGTTTTAGGTTATGGTTTAGACTTTATACAAGAATATAGAAATATTCCATATATTGGAGTAATGGATTTAGAGAAATATGAAAAAGAAAAAAAATAGTGAAGAACATAAACACAAAAAAAAGTTTGGACAAAACTTTTTAGATGATAATTTTTTGCTTGAAAAAATAAGAGAAGTTACTCAAATTAAAGTAACAGATAATATAATTGAAATTGGACCTGGAATTGGTTTTTTAACATCAATGATATTAGAGAGTGGAGCAAAATTAAAATCTTTTGAAATAGATAATGATCTAATACCTGTACTTAAAAAGAAATTTGGCAGTTATGAAAACTTTGAATTAATACATGTAGATTTTTTAGAATTTGATTTAAGTCAAATAATGGAGGAAGGAAAAGAATATAGAGTAATAGCAAATATTCCTTATTATATTACTGCTCCAATTATTAATAGGCTACTAGAATTTAAAGATAATATTAAAGATATATATTTAATGGTACAAAAGGAAGTTGGAGAAAGATTGAATTTTGAAAAAAATACAAGTAATAGAGGGGTATTCACTCATGTAGTAGGTTTCCATTCAAAAGTAGAGTATTTATTTACTGTAGAAAAAGAATTTTTTGATCCAGTTCCTAAAGTTGATTCAGCATTTATTAGAATTGAAATAGATAAAGAAGGGAAATATTCTAAATTATTTTCATTTGATAAATATTTAGAGTATGTTAAGGCAAGTTTTGTATCAAAAAGAAAGAGCATATCAAATAATTTAAAAGTTATTGGTATATCAAAAGAAAATACAGAAAATGCTTTAGAATCTATAGGTAAAAGTAAAAATGCAAGAGCAGAAGAGTTATCTATTGAAGATTTTATAAATATAATAAAAATGTTTGAGAAGGAATAATTATGCAAAGTTATGAATATATTATTATTACAGATAAGTATAATATTGATTTTATAAATAAAGTTGTTGAGGCTTATGAAGGTCTAGCAATAGTAAGAACGCTAGATAGAAAAGAAGGTTTAATAAAAATACTAACAAATACTTTCTTTGTAAATGATGTTAACTTGCTGCTTGAAAAATTTAAGAAAAATGGAATAGAAATAAAAGTTCTTGAAGAAAGAATATGGGAAGGAGAATTGTAGTGCAAGATTATTACTTAGAATTAGTTAATTTCTGGCTTGAAAATTTAACAGGTTCAAGAGAAAACTACGAAATTAGTGTACAAGTTAAAGAAAAAAATTATTATATTGATATATTTGCTAATAAAAGTGAAATTGGTAAAATTATAGGTAAAAACGGTAAAATTATTACAAGTTTAAGAAATCTTATTGGATCTATTGCAAATAAGAATAAAGATAATGTAACAATTAAAGTTAGTGAGAGTACAAAATAGTTTGGAAGTCTAGTAAAATAGACTTCTTTTTTATTTGTAAATCTTCATAAACTATGGTATAATTTTGATGTAAAAATATATTTTGTAAGGGAGTTTTTATTATGGAAAATAAAGTTACTAAAGGAATTTATCCTGAATCAGTTTTTGGATTTTTTGAAAAAATATCAGAAATACCAAGAGCATCTGGAAAAGAAAAACAAATTAGTGATTGGTTAGTAAATTTTGCGAAAGAAAGAGGTTTTGATGTATATCAAGATCAGTATTTCAATGTAATTATTAAAAAACCAGCAACTCCAGGGTATGAAAAATATCTAACTTTAATTATTCAAGGTCATATCGATATGGTTTGGGAAAAAAATAAAAATGTAGATTTTGATTTTGAAACACAAGGGATTAAACTAAAAGTTGAAGATGGATTTATTAAAGCTGATGGGACAACATTAGGAGCAGATAATGGTATTGCTGTTGCAATGGCTCTTGCTTTACTTGATGCAAAAGATATAGAGCATCCTGCATTAGAAATATTATTAACAACAGATGAAGAAGTTAATATGACTGGTGCTGAAAATATTGATGTAACTAAATTAAGTGGTAAAAAAATGATCAACTTAGATACAGAAGAAGTAGGAGCTATTTATGTAAGTAGTGCTGGAGGAGCAACTATTAAATTAATGACTGAAGTTGAAAATTTCGAATTAGATAAAGATGATAAAGTATATTCATTAGAAATATTAGGATTAAAAGGTGGACATTCTGGAGCAGAAATTCACTTAAAATTAGGAAATTCAATTAAATTATTAATGGAAGCATTAAAACATTTAGAATTAAAACATGAATATCAATTAATCTTATTTGATGGTGGAAATAAAGATAATGCAATACCTAGAGAAGCACATGCATATATTGCAATTAAAGCTTCTAAAGAAGAAATATCTGAATTAATGGATAAATTTATTGCTGTTAAGGTTGAAGAATTTAAAGAAGAAGAAACTAATTTAAGATATGAATTAAATGATGTAACTGAAACTGGACTAAGAAAAATATCTGATAGAGATACAAGAAAGGTTGTTGCATTATATAATAAATTCCCACATGGTGTTAGAACTATGAGTAAAAATATTGAAGGATTAGTACAAACATCATTAAATTGTGGAGTTTTAAAAACAACTGTTGAAGGAAATAAAACAACATTTAAAGTAAATTCTTTATTAAGAAGTTCTAATTTAAAAGAATTAGATGAATTACAAGAATTCCTGATAGAATTAGGTAAAAAATATGAAACTTATGGAGAAAAAGTTCCTTCATTCTATCCATGGGAGTATAAAGAAGATTCTACTTTAAGAGAATTATGCACTAAAGTATTTAAAAATAAATATGGAAAAGAAATTGAAGTTAAAGCAATACATGCAGGTTTAGAATGTGGTATGTTTACTGAAAAAATAAATGATTTAGATGTTACATCATTTGGACCAAATATATTTGGAGCACATACTCCTGATGAAAGATTAGAAATTGAAAGTGTTGCATTAACTTGGGATTATTTATTACAAATCTTAAAAGAATATGATTTAGTTGATTAATCATGAAAAAAAAGTTAAAAATAGATGAAATAGTTGTTGTAGAAGGTAAAGATGATGTAACGAGATTATCTGATGTTATAGATGCAACAATTATCCAGTTAAATGGAAGTGTGGGTTTAAGTAAAGATAAGATTTCATATATTAATGAACTTTCTAAGAAAAAAGATATCTTATTATTTACTGACCCAGACTTTACTGGGAAGAAAATAAGAGAAAAGATAAATAAAAATGTTGAAGGCAATGTTATTAATCTTTTTGTAAGCAGAGAAGAAGCTACAAAAAACGATAATGTTGGTGTTGAAAATATGAATAATGAAAATATTTATAAACTATTCAATGATTATTTATCAAGTAAAGTAAAAGAAAATAATGATGCTGAAAAATATATTTATAGTATAGATAAACTTTTAGATCATGGTTTAATTGGAGAGAAAGATTCTAAATTAAAAAGAGAAATAATAGGAGATATACTTAAAATAGGATATTATAATTCTAAATCATTATTATCAATGTTGAATTGTATGAATGTTTCATACAATGAATTTAATGAGGCAATATTAATGATGAATAAAAAGTTACAAAAAAAAGAAAAAGTTGGTATTATTTTTGGAAAATTTATACCATTACATATTGGACATGTTAATTTTATTAAATATGCATCAACTGAAGTTGATAAGTTGCATGTTTTATTATGTGTAGAAAAAGATAGAGATTTTAATTTACTTATGAATTCTACATTGCCAAAAATGATGACAGAAAATGATAGATTATATTATTTAAAAAAGGAATTAGAAATGTTACCTAATGTAGAAGTACATGTATTAAGAGAAGAAGGTATAGCCTATTATCCTAATGGATGGAAAGATTGGACTGATAGAGTAGCAGAACTATTAAGAGAAAAAAATATAAAAATTAATACAGTGTTTACAAATGAAATAGAAGATAAAAATAATTATGAAAAATATTTTGTTGATGAAAGTGTATTTTCAAAAGAATTAGATATACATTTAACAGATCCAAATAGATTTGAATATAATGTTTCCTCTACAAAAGTTAGAGGAGATTATGAAAAATATAAGACTTATTTACCTAAATCTTTACAGGATTTCTTTGCTAAATAAAAAACTAATAAAAAATGTTGACAAATACAGCATCTTATGATAGAATTAGAAAGCTGATAAGAAATCAGTATCTGTATTACCAATACAAATTTTTATATTGGGAGGAATGAAAAATGAGAGTACAAGTTATTTTAGAATGCACTGAAACAAAGTTAAGACATTATGTTACAACTAAAAATAAAAAAACTCATCCAGAAAGAATTGAGTTAAGAAAATACAACCCAGTGTTAAAAAGATATTCTCTTTACAGAGAAGTAAAATAATTATTTAAAATAGGCCAGTAGTTCAATGGTAGAGCGTCGGTCTCCAAAACCGAATGTTGTAGGTTCGAGTCCTATCTGGCCTGCCATTTTAAGAATATGGAGTTAATATATGAAAAAAGAGAAAATGAGTTTATTTAATCAAATAATAGCTGAGTATAAACAAGTACAATGGCCAACTAAGGCTGAAGTGTTTCAAGTTACTATAGTAGTATTATTAATAACTTTATTTATTTCTTTGATGATATTAATATTTGATTTTGGCTTTACAACATTGATGGATAGATTTTCAAGTATTGTAAAATCACTATTTAGTTAGGGGGCTGAAGGCTGATGATAATAGAAAATAAAGAATATGTTAAAAAATGGTATATAATTCATACTTATTCAGGATACGAAAAGAAAGTAAAAACTGATTTAGAAAAAAGAATTATGTCAGAAAATTTAACTGATAAAGTTTTTAGAATATTAGTACCTGAAGAAAAAGTATTTGAAGAAAAAAAAGGTAAAATGGTACCTGTATTTAGAAAAATATTTCCAAGCTATGTACTAGTTGAAATGTTAACTTTTAGAGATGTAACAGAAGATTCTGTAAGTTATAGAGTAGATAGTAGAGCATGGTATATAATACGTAATACAAATGGAGTAACAGGATTCGTTGGTGTTGGATCAGATCCATTACCAATGGATGAAAAAGAAGTTGAGGATATTTTCAGTAAAATGAGTAATGAAGACTTCCAAGAAAAAGTTGATTATGAAGTAGGAGACTATGTTAAAACTTTAGATGGAGTTGAAGGTACTGTAGAATTTATAGATTATATCGCTAAACAAGTTAAAATAGTAATTCAAGTAGGAAGTAGACCTACAACATTAACTTTAGGATTAAATGAAGTTACTAAATTTTAGAATTATATAGTAATAAAAGTGGGAGATTTAATATTCAGTTACCACAAAGGAGGAAAATAGAAAATGGCTAAAAACAATAAAGAAGTCGTGGATAAAGTAAAATTACAATTAAGCGCTGGTAAAGCAAATCCTGCACCACCAGTAGGGTCAGCATTAGGACCAAAAGGGATAAACATTCCTGAATTCTGTAAACAATTTAATGCACAAACTCAAGATAAACCTGGATTTATTATTCCAGTAGAAATTTCAATCTATGCAGACAGAAGCTTCAGCTTTGTGTTAAAAACACCACCTGCATCAGATTTATTAAAAAAAGCAGCTAAAGTTGAAAGAGGAGCACAAAACTCTGTTAAAGAAGTAGCTGGAAAAATTACAAAAGCTCAATTACAAGAAATTGCAGAAACTAAAATGCCTGACTTAAATGCAGCATCAGTTGAAGCAGCTATGAACGTTATTGCTGGAACAGCAAGAAGTATGGGAATTAAAATAGAAGACTAATAACAAGAAATTAAGTGGGAGATAAGATTTTCAATTACCACAAAGGAGGAAAAAAATAATGTCAAAAAAAGGGAAAAGATATAATGAAATTTCTCAAAAAGTAGATAAATTAAAAATCTACACACCAGAAGAAGCTTTAGAATTAGTATTTGATACAAAGAGTGCTAAATTTGTAGAAACAGTTGAATTAGCAATTAGATTAGGAGTAGATCCAAGACATGCGGATCAACAAGTTAGAGGTACAGTAATCTTACCTCACGGAACTGGTAAAACAGTTAGAATATTAGCAATAACTTCAGGAGAAAACATCGATAAAGCATTAGCTGCAGGAGCAGATTTTGCTGGAGATGAAGAATACATTAACAAAATTTCTGCAGGATGGATGGATTTTGATTTAGTAATCGCGACTCCAGACATGATGCCTAAATTAGGAAAATTAGGAAGAGTATTAGGAACTAAAGGATTAATGCCTAACCCTAAATCAGGAACAGTTACTACTAATATTTCTCAAACAGTTGAAGAATTCAAAAAAGGTAAAGTTGCATTCAAAGTTGATAAATTAGGATCAATTCACTTACCAATTGGAAAAGTAAATTTCGAAAAAGAACAAATAGTTGAAAACTTTAAAGTTGCATTAGGACAAATAATTAAATTAAAACCTGCAACTTCAAAAGGGCAATATTTAAGAACAGTTGCTATCTCATTAACTATGGGACCTGGAATCAAAATTGATCCATTATTAGCTGCTGGATTCTCAAACAAATAAGAAAAAAGTTATTAAATAAAAATTGAAGACATTATGTCTTCTTTTTTTTGTAAAAAAATAGAGAGTTTTTATACTCTCTACATATTTTTTGCAAATAAATATTCTTTACTTTGACTATATTCAATAATTAAATTATACTTTTTAAAATGATCATCTATTAATGTATATATTAAAGGATCAACACTTGTAGTTATTCTTGTACCATCTAAATTCTTTAATTGTAGGCAGCTAGCGCCACATGCATCCTTTAGTGATAATTTATATCCATATTCAAACAAAATCTTGTTAGCTTCAATAATATGGTCAAATATCAATGCCATTATTTAGTACCGAAGATTCTATCTCCAGCATCTCCTAATCCTGGATAAATATATTTGTGTTCATTTAATCCTTTGTCAATAGAAGCGATATATAAATCAACATCATCATGTTTATCTTTTATTGCAAGTATTCCTTCAGGGGCTGCGATAATTGATAATACAGATATGTTTTTAACCCCTATTGATTTTAAATAGTCAATAGTATATATTATTGATCCTCCTGTTGCAAGCATAGGGTCAACAATTAAAACTTTACTTTCAGTTACGTTAGAAGGCATTTTAGCGTAATAATATACAGGTTCAAATGTTTCTTCATTTCTATAAACACCTAAATGTCCAACTTTTGCATTTGGTATATGTGCTAACATTGCATCTACCATTCCTAATCCTGCTCTTAAAATTGGTACTATAGTAACAGGTTCGTCTAATACTTGTGTAGTTGTTTCTTGTATTGGTGTTTTTACTGTAATATTTTTTAATTTTAAATCTTTTGTTGCTTCATAAACCATTAATGATGCAATTTCATTTAAACTTTCTCTAAATAATTTAGTGTCTGTTTCTTCATTTCTTAAAATTGATAATTTGTGGCTTATTAGTGGGTGTTTGTATTCAAAAATTGCCATAATTTTCCTCCTATATATGTTTTTTTGATTTTAAAAAAACAGAATTACTGAAAGAGTAATTCTGTATTATATTATAAATTGTATTTTTTCTTAAACTTATCAACTCTTCCAGTTTCATCAACAAATTTAGATTTACCTGTATAGAACGGGTGAGAAGTAGAACTTATTGCTACTTTAACAACTGGATATTCTTGTCCTTCAAATTCAACAGTTTCTTTAGATGCTTTAGTAGATTTTCCTAAGAATCTTTCCCCATTACTTGTATCTTCAAAAACAACTAATCTGTATTCTGGATGTATACCTTTTTTCATGTTACGGACTCCTTTCATAAAACTTATATAATTTATGAATATATTTTAACACTTATATTTGTGTATAAATATACAAATGAGTAGCTTATGCGTTTAAAGCTTGAACTTTAGTAGCTAATCTTGATTTAGTTCTTGATGCAGTATTTTTTTTCATTACACCTTTTGAAACTGCTTTATCAAGCTCTTTATAAGCTACAGATAATGCTGCCTTAGCATCATCAATATTTTTAGAATCTACTGCTGCTAATACTTTTTTAACAAAAGTTTTTACTCTACTTTTAACTGCTTGGTTTCTTAATCTATTTCTTTCACCAATCACGATTCTTTTTTTAGATGATTTAGTATGTGCCATTCTGTTTTCCTCCTTTATACACAATTTAACAAGTTATTTTAACATTTTTAACAGTTAAAATCAAGTCTTTTTTTATTATTTTTTATTTGATATAATTTTATTGGGTGAAAATATGATAGAAAATATATATACTAGACTTTATTCTGAGTTTTCTTTTGAAAAAAGAGAAAATCAAATTAAAATGTCTAAAATAATAAAAGAGGGTATTGATAATAATATACCGGTATTATTAGAAGCTGAAACTGGTTCTGGTAAAACTCTAGGTTATTTAATACCATCAATAGATTTTGCATTAACAGAAGGTAAAAATATTGTTATTTCGACTAATACTTTAAATTTACAAGATCAAATACTTAATAAAGAATTACCGTTATTGAAGAATATTTTTGGTGAAGACTTAAAATATACTTTAATTAAAGGTAGAAATAATTATGTATGTAAGAGAAAATTACAAGAATTAGTTATGAAATCAGAAGATGATAAATATATAGAACTTGTAGATACAATAAAAAACTCAATAACAGGAGATAAAAGTGATATTAAATATAGGATAGCAGCTGAATTGTGGAATGAAATAAAGTCAGATAAAGATACAACTTTTTCAACAAAATGTCCATTTTACAAGTCATGCTATTTTTATTCGTCTAGAAATAAGAATGAGAACTGTAATGTTTTTATCGTAAATCACCACATTTTATTATTAGATTTCATAATTAAACAAGAAGGTAATATAGGTCTAATCCCTAATTATGACTTAGTAGTAATAGATGAAGCACATAATTTAGAAGCAATAGTTAGAAAATATTTTTCATTAACTTTTAGTTTTAAAGAAGTATTTAAAATTATAGGACAATTATATTCTAATAATGTGAAAGATATTTTAAATGCAGGTTTAATACCTAGGATAATAAATAATATTGCTAATGGTACTAGTGATTTAGTTGCAGATGAACTTAAAGACCTTTTCTATAACAACATCAATAAAATATATTATGATTTGGTTGAATTAAGAAAACGTATAGTAAGTAAATATAAAAATTTAACACAAAGTGGAATTCTTACTAAAGATATTGGAAGTTTAAATGTTACTGATATTTTAGAGAATGTTTTCAGCTCAAATTTAATTTTAAAAAAAGAAATTTTAAGATTAACTCAATTCTTAGAAGAAAGAGATGACTTTGATAAAGATAATTTAAGATTATTAGTAAATAATATATATACAAATTTAGATTTTTACTTAAATGTGTTACAAGAAATATTTACTTTAGATTTTGAAAAATATATTTATTGGATTAATTTGGAAAATGATAACGTATTTCCAATATTAAATGCAACACCATATACAATTTCAAAAGCATTTGGTGAGAATTTTATTGAAAAGATAAGAAAAGTAATAATGGTCTCAGCTACATTAAGTGTAAGCAATAGTTTTAAATATATTAAAAATAATCTTGGTATAGAAGAAGTTATAGAAGGAAATATTCCGTCAGAATTTGATTATAAGAATAATATGAATATTTTTTTACCTAATAATTTACCATTACCAAATGAAATTAAGTTTAATGAAATGGCTGCTGAATTTATTCATGAGTATGTTGAAAAAAATAATGGTCAAACATTTGTATTATTTACATCATATAAAGATTTAAAATATGTTAGTGAATATTTGAAAAAGAAAAGTAGTAAATTAAATGTTTTAACACAAGGTGAATTTGAAAGGATGGAGTTATTAAAAATATTCAAAGAAAATGAAAATAGTATATTACTTGGAACAGATAGTTTTTGGGAAGGTGTAGATGTACAAGGAGAAGCACTAAGTAATGTTATAATATTTAAACTACCATTTCAAGTTCCTGATGATCCAATAGTTAGTAGTATTTGTGAAAGATTAAATGCAATAAATCCAAATAGTGCATTTAGAGAATATCAATTGCCATATGCAGTACTTAAAATGAAACAAGGTGTTGGTAGACTAATTAGATCAAAAGAAGATAGAGGTAATGTAATTATTCTTGATAAAAGAATACATCAAAAAGGATATGGTAAGACTATATTAAAATCTTTACCTAATGCAAATATTGAAATATTAGATTTAGAAGATATACTAAGTAAATAGATTTTATATCATTTTTATGGTATAATATATTAATATTATAGAAGTTGAGGTACAGAAATGAAAATTAACTTTTTAGGTAAAACATTACAAATAAATATATCAGATAATAAAAAAGAAAATAATGAATATTTTATAAAAAAACTTTTTAAACAAAATGTAAATAGAAGAGTATTTATGTATATTCTTACTGTTGCAATTTTCTTTGTTTTTATGGTAGTTAATAAAAATTCAACTAACTATGCTATAGGAACTATAGCTAAAAACGATGTTATTGCACATAAAAGCATAAGTTATACAAAAGATATACTTGATGATGAACTAAAACAAAAAATAAAACAAAATACAGCTCCTGAATATGATGAGATAGAAGATGTTGCTAAGAATCAATTAGATAGATTAGATCAATTTTTACAAAATGTTAATCAGATTGATTTAAATAGTGATAAACAAATTTTAGAATTTATAAAAAGCAATAACTTGAATTTAAGTATACAGGAAGTAAGAACAATTGGTATAAGTAAAAGTGTTAAATACTATTTATTCTTATCTAATGTTTTAGATGAAATTTACCAAAGTGGTATAGCACATAAATCGGATTTCAATAAGATTTTAGCAGAAAAACAAATAGTATTAACAGATGAAGAAAAAAATCTTTTAATGAACTTTATAGAACCTAATTTAGAAATAAATAAATTTAAAACACTTGCAAAAATTGAGAAAAATATGGAAAACCTTAGAAATAACGTTGTTGTTATTGAAAAGGGAGATGTAATACTAAAAGAAGGTAATTTAATTACCGATGCAATTTATGATAATCTTAAAAATTTAGGATATGTTAATAAAAGTGATGGGTTAACAAGAATAATAGGCGAAATAATACTTTTTGTTATTTTAGCAGGAATTTTCTTTAATTATGCGATAAAGTATTTGAAAGATGACTTTATGTCTATGTCATTTTACCCTATGATATTAACATTAATTTTTAGTAATACAATGTACTTATTCTTATACAATAATAATAATCTTAAATATTTTGTACCATACCTTTTAACAGCAATTATAGGGAGTGTACTAGTTAAAAATTGGATATTTACTATTTCTTTAATAACGTTTAACTACATATTTGTATTACAAGATCTTAAATGGTCAATAGCAGTTATATTTTTAAGTCTATTAACAATTTATATCAATAAATCAGTAATTAGTAGAAATGAAATAGTTAAAAATAGTATTTATATTGGAATGATACAAAGTTTTGTTGTATTTGCTTTAGGATTAATTTCAAATATTGACCTTATTCAAATTATTCCTACAGTAATTATAACTTTAATATCAGGATTAATAATGGGGATATTCTCATTAGGTTTATTACCGTATTTTGAAAATACATTTAAAATACTAACAGACATTAAATTATTAGAGTTATCTAATTTCTCTAATCCTTTATTAAAGAATTTATTATTAACAGCGCCTGGAACCTTCCATCATAGTTTAATGGTAGGAGCTTTAGCGGAAGCAGGGGCTGAAGCAATTAATGCAAATCCAATATTATGTAGAGTTGCTTCATATTATCACGATATTGGTAAAATGAAGAGACCTGAATATTTCGTTGAAAATCAATATGGTATTGAAAATCCACATAATAATTTAAAAGCTACGCTTAGTGCTTTAATAATTACTTCTCATACAAAAGATGGATATATTTTAGGAAAACAATACAATTTACCAAATGAAATATTAGATATTATTTTATCTCATCATGGTACAACTTTAGTACAATATTTTTACTATAAGGCTTTAGAGAATAAAGAAGCAGTTATAGAAAGTGATTTTAGATATGAAGGTCCAAAACCTACAACAAAAGAATCAGGTATAATAATGATGGCAGATACAATAGAAGCAGCTGTAAGGGCTAATGCAGATAAAAGTACTGAAAATATTGAAAAAGTAGTTAGATATTTAATTAAATCAAAATTTGAAGATGGACAATTATCACAATGTGATATGACTATGGAAGAAATAGAGAAAGTTACAAAAGCATTCTTAAATATAATTCGTGGAATTTATCATGAAAGAATACAGTATAAGAAAGGAAATTAATATGTTAGATTTAGATATTAGTTATCAAGATGTTGAAAAAAGGGAATACATCAATGAAGAAAAAATAATTGAATTTGCTGAATTTGTTATCATACATGAAAGAGAAGATTTTTCTGAAAAAGACTTATATGTATCATTATTACTAACTAACAATGATAATATTCAAGAGATTAATAAAGAATATAGAGAGAAAGATGCACCAACTGATGTAATTTCATTTGCATACAATGAAACAGAAAATTTTGGTGGTGTAGAAGTAATAGGAGATATTGTTATTTCTTTAGATAGAGTGGAAGAACAATGTAAAGAATATAACCATAGTGTAGTACGTGAATTTTATTATGTATTAGTTCATGGATTATTACATATTTTAGGTTATGATCATATAGAAGAAGAAGATAAAAAAATTATGAGAGAAAAGGAAGAATTTTATTTATCTGAATTCAATTATACGAGGGAAATATGAATAATAAAAAACAATCACAAATAGAAAGTTTTAATAATGCAATTAATGGTATACTTCATGCAATAAAAAATGAATTTCATATGAAAATACATATTTTCTTTGCAATAATGGTATTAATATTAAGTTTGATTATAGATATTAGTAAATTTGAGATTATGCTTATAATAATAATGATTACGTTGGTAATTTTTGCAGAACTTATTAATACAGCTTTAGAGAAAATAGTAGATTTAGTTTCACCAGAATATAGTGAAGTAGCTAAAATTGTAAAAGATGTATCTGCAGGGGCTGTACTAGTTAATGCAATTGGTTCTTTATGTGTTGGATATTTAGTATTTTATGATAGACTAATTGCCTTATACTTTAATGGAGATAATTTCTTTAAATTAGTAGGAAGAATTGGTAATGTAACTATGATAATTTTAACTTTAGTTTCGTTAGCAGTAATTTTAATAAAATCATATTTAAAGAAGGGAACATCACTTGAAGGTGGTATGCCAAGCGGACATTCTTCTATTGCTTTTGCAATGTTTGCAATAGTCTTATTTTTAACAAGTAATCCTAGAATAATTACATTGGTATTTTTAATGGCAATTTTAGTTGCACAAAGTAGAGTAAAATCAAAAATACATACAGTTGAAGAAGTTGTTGTAGGGGCTATTTTAGGTTTTGGAATTAGTTTTTTAATTTTAGAATTATTATATAAATTTGGAACATTAATAAATTAGAGGAGAGAGAAAGATGATTATTTTTGGACACAAAAATCCTGATACAGATACTATCTGTTCAGCTATTGTTTATTCACATTTAAAAATGGATTTAGGAGTGAATGCAGAACCTAAAAGATTAGGAGATTTAAATGAAGAAACAAAATTTGTATTAAATTATTTTGGTGTTGAAGCACCTGAATTAATTGATAATGTTGCTGGTAAATCAGTAATACTTGTTGATCATAATGAAAGAACTCAAACTGCAGATGGATTTGAAGATGCAAAAGTTTTAGAAGTAATAGATCACCATAGAGTAGCTAATTTTAACGTTTCAGATCCATTATACATGAGACTTGAGCCAGTTGGTTGTACAGCAACTATATTATTTGATATGTATAAAGAAAATAATATTAAACCATGTAAAAAAATGGCTGGATTAATGTTAAGTGCTATAATTTCTGACACTTTATTATTTAAATCACCAACATGTACACCAAAAGATGTTGAAGCAGGAAAAGCATTGGCAGAACTTGCTGAAGTAAATTTAGATGAATATGGATTAGAAATGTTAAAAGCTGGAACTAATTTAGGTTCTAAAACAGAAGTAGAATTATTAAATATGGATATGAAAATATTTGAAGTTTCTGATGTAAGAATGGCTATTGCACAAGTTAATACAGTAAATGAAGCAGAAATGTTAGAAAGAAAAGAAAAATTATTAGTAGAAATGAATAATTTATTAGAAAAAGAAAGTTTAACATTTGTTTTATTTGTAATTACAAATATATTAACTAATGATTCATTAGGATTAGTAGTTGGTAATAATACTGAAATAGTAGAAAAAGCATTTAATGAAAAAGTAAATGATAACACTATAGTTTTAAAACAAGTAGTATCAAGAAAGAAACAAGTAGTTCCACCATTAACAGATGCAATAAATGCAAGATAAATTAATACTTGCAATAATTTTGAAGGTGTGATATAATAACTTTGAATTTATACTAAGAATATATTTTTGCCAAATATATGCTTGGTTTAAATAATATATATTTAGGAGGAAATAAAATGGCAATGAAACCAAAATCACAAATTATCGCAGAATTTGGAAAAGATGAAAAAGACACAGGATCAGCTAACGTACAAGTAGCAATATTATCAGAAAGAATAGCTCACTTAACTGAACACTTAAAAGTTCACTTTAAAGATGTTCACTCAAGAGCAGGGTTATTAAAATTAGTAGGAAAAAGAAGAAGATTATTAAACTACATCAAAAATAGAAACTTAGATGAGTATAGAGAATTAATCGAAAGATTAGGAATTAGAAAATAATAAAAAGGAACGTAAAGTTCCTTTTTAAATTTAAATAATGGAGTAACAATGAGAAGAAGAGGATTAAGTTTAACAGAAGGAAGTATAGGGGTAAATCTATTTAGATTGGCTTTACCAATAATCTTAACTTCTTTAATGTCAATATTGTATAACTTAACAGATATAAAATTTATTAGCTCATATTTAGGTGATGATTCTGTAAGTTCAGCTACAGCAGCAAGTTTTTATATTAGTTTAAGCTATGCATTATTATTTATTACAAAAAATAGTGCACAAATATATGTAGCACAATCTATAGGTGCAAATAGAAAGAATTCAGCTAAAAGATACGCTAGAGTATCTTTAATAATATCGGTTGTATTTTCATTAATATATGGATTATTTACATATATTTTTGCAGAGTATTTAATTAGAATGGTAGGAGTAAAAAGTCCAAATTATTTATATCCAGCAGTAGATTTTTTAAGAATATCTTCATTTGGGTTTACGTTTTTATTTTTATCACAAAATTTATCAGCAATAATTAATGGAGAAGGAGATACATTAGGTCCATTTATATTTTTATCTTCAGGAGTAATATTAAATATATTTTTAGATTATATATTTTTAGGAATTTTTCCCTTTGGTATAAAAGGTGCTGCGATTGCAACTGTATTTTCACAATTATTATCAGTAATCTTTTTATTTTTATACTTAAAGAGAAGAAATTCGGTATTTAGAAATATGAAATTCTTTAAATTAGACGATTTGAAGTACTATAGGAAGATAATAAGACTTGGACTACCTAGTGGTATTAGTCAGGCCTTATTCACGTTTATTTCGATAATTATAGCTAAGATGATTGCAGATGTTGATGAAAGTATTTTAGGAGTTCAAAGATTAGGTATACAATTTGAATCATTTTCATGGAATATAGCAGGAGGTTTTGCTGCTGCAGTTGCAACATTTATTGGGCATAATTATGGAGCTGGGAAATATGATAGAATACTTAAAATATATAAGGTATCAATAATGAGTATTTCAGGATTTTGTTTAATACTTACAGCTATTTTTGTATTCTTCGCAAGACCTTTATATTCAATGTTTTTCACAGATACAAAATTAATCGAAGAAGGTGTAAAATATCTTACAATTATAGGACTTGCACAAATACCTCAAGGAATTGAAATTATAACTACAGGAGCATTTAATGGTGTAGGTAAAACAAAAGAACCTAATATAATAGGTATAGTTGGTACAAGTTTAAGAATACCAATAATAATGATAACCTTACCAATTTTCGGGTTATTAGCAATATGGTGGACTATACATTTTTCTATGGTATTTAAAGGAATTGTATCAATAGTAGTATTTATAATAGCTTGGAAAAAACAAATGGAATTTATGAAAATAACGTTAGAAATATAAAGGGGGTATAACCCTCAATTTAGTGTTGTATAAAAATATGAATTTTAATAAAAAAATAAATTATTATAAAAAAAATTGGAGGATTCTAAAAATTTCTAGAATTCTCCATTATTTTTTGAGCTATTTCAGAACAGCCCTTTTATTTTTTTAGTACGCTTTTAGAACGCTTTTACTTTTTCAAAACCCTCAAACCCTTATAAATGCTACACTTTTATAGTTTAAATGGCGTACCTAGTAGGAGTCGAACCCGCAACCTTTTGATCCGTAGTCAAACGCTCTATCCAATTGAGCTATAGGTACAAATAAAAAAAATGGCGGACAAGGTGGGATTTGAACCCACGATCCAGGTTTATGCCCGGATGCTTCCTTAGCAGGGAAGTGTATTCGGCCTCTCTACCACTTATCCACACGATATATCTCTTTTAGACTTAATAAGTATACTATATTTTTTTTGTATTGTCAATATAAAATGTGTTATAATAAATAAAAAAAAGAAAGAAGGCTTATATGAAAAATTTAGTTGATACTCATTTACATTTATATAGTGAACTTTATGAAGAAAATAGACAAATAATAATAGATGATATGAAAGATAAATTAGATTTTGCAGTAAATATCTCTTGTGATATGGAGAGTACCTTAGAGTCTATTGAATTTGCAGAAAAATATGAATTTATGTATGCTACTGTAGGTTATCATCCATGTGATATTTCTAAATATAATGAAGCAGACATGAATAAAATGTTAGATTTTGCAGTTAATCACCCAAAAGTAGTTGCAATAGGAGAAATTGGTTTAGATTATTATTGGATGAATGATCCTAAAGAAGAACAAGAAAAATATTTTAGATTGCAAATTGAAAAAGCTATTGAAGTAGATAAGCCTATTGTAGTTCATACAAGAGATGCTTTAGAAGATACAATAAGAATTATAAATGAATATCCGAAAGTTAGAGGAATATTACATTGTTATCCAGGAACTTTTGAAATGATAGAACATCTTCTGGATAGATTTTATATTGGTATAGGTGGAACAGTAACATTTAAAAATAATAAGATTACACATGAATTGGTTAAAAAAATAAGTATAGATAAAATTGTTCTTGAAACAGATTCTCCATATTTAACACCAGTACCATTTAGAGGTAAATTAAATAATCCTACATATGTGTCTTATGTTGCTGAAAAAATTGCTGAATTAAAAGAAATGAAAGTGGAGGAAGTAAAAATAAAAACAACTGAAAATGCAATGAAGGTGTATAATGTATGTATAAAATAGGCGTAGATATAGTTGAGGTAAAAAGAATAGAAAATGCTATTTTAAGAAGTGAATTTTTTTTGAAAAAAATTTTTAGTGAAAAAGAGATTGAATATTGTGAGAGTAAAAAAAATAAATATGAATCCTATAGTGCAAGATATGCTGCAAAAGAAGCGTATTTAAAAGCAGTGGGAAGTGGAATAACGGATATTAACTTAAAAAAAATTGAGGTAATAAATGATGAAGAAGGCAAACCTTTTTTATATGTAGATGGTAAATTAATTGAGGGAGATTTATCATTAAGTCATACAGAGACATTAGCAATAGCAAATATAGTATTAAAAAAATAGCATTTTCAAAAATGCTATTTTTTATATTACTTCATAACCTAATTTTTTTGATATTTTTTTAGAACATTCTTTTATTTTTTCAACGAAGAATGCTTTGGAATTTTCTTTTTCTGATAGTGGTATCGAAATACTTATAGCACCACATACTTCAGCTCTTGCATTAAATATTGGGCATCCAATACAATATAAGCCTAATTCATATTCTTCATATTCTACAGCATATCCATTCTTTTTAACTAATTTTAAATTATCCATTAGTGTATCAAGATTAACTATAGTTCTTGCAGTGTATTTTATGATATCAGTTTGATTCCAGATATTTTTGATATCTTCTTCACTGCAATATGCAAGTATAGCTTTACCAGCAGAAGTACAGTGCATAGGAGCACGTCTACCGATTTTAGACCATTCCATAGTATTAGAAGTATTTTCTGGAGCAAACTTATCGATATATAAGATTTGACTACCATCTCTAATAACTAAATGTATAGTTTGGTTAGTTTCAACTGCAAGTTTTGTGATGTAGCTTTTTGCTGGTTGTGCAAAATCAATATTTTGAACAACTCTATTTCCTACTCTAAACATTTTGTATGTTAAAGAGTATTGCCCTTTTTTATTTTGCTTAACATATCCATTTTCTTTTAATGAGTGTAGAATACGGAATGTAGTAGTTTTATTTAACTTACTTTTTTTACATAATTCTGATAAAGAAATATTTGTCCCTTGAGATAATATTTCTAGTAAATTCATTGCTCTATCAATTGATTGTACAGACATATTAAATTGTATGATATTACTCATACACTCCTTTCTAGATTAATTATATCTCATAAAATTCTTAAAAGCAAGTATTTATCGGTATTTAGTTGATAAACGTTTGTATTTATGTTAAAATATAAAGAAAATGGAGTGAAAAATTTATGAATAATTTTATAAAAACAACAGTAGAGTCTATTTATGATGAAATTGTATCACATAGAAGGTATTTACATGAAAATCCTGAATTAAGTGAATTTGAGTATAATACATCAGAATATATAATTAAATTTTTAGAAAAACATAATATAGAATACAAAAGGGTTGCAGATACAGGAGTATATGCATATATTAAAAATGGTGAAGGTAAAATACTTGCATTTAGGGCAGATATAGATGCTTTACCTATATTAGAAGAAAGTGATTTTGAAGTTCACTCTAAAAATAAAGGAGTAATGCACGCATGTGGACATGATGTGCATACTAGTGTTCAATTAGGTGTAGCAAAAATATTAGCTAATAATTTAGATAAATGGAAAGGAAGTGTCAAATTCTTTTTTCAACCTGCAGAGGAAACTGTAGGAGGAGCCAAAAGAATGCTAGAAGCTGGAGTTAATGATGATTTTAAAGCAGATGCTATATATGGTTTCCATGTTGCACCTGAAATAGAAGTAGGTAAAGTTGGAATTAAATATGGAAAATTGCATGCAACTTCATCAACATTTGTAATAACAATCAATGGTGTATCATCTCATGCTGCTTTAGCTTATCTAGGAATAGATACAATTGTAATAGGATCAAAAGTAATAGAATTTTTACAATCTATTGTAAGTAGAAGAATAGATGCTAGGGAATGTGCTGTTATAACGGTTGGAACATTTAATGCAGGAACTGCGCAAAATATAGTTGCAGATAAAGCAGTACTAACGGGGACTATAAGAACACTAACACTTGACTTAAAAGAATGGATAGTAAATGAAATAAAAACACAATTACCTAAATTTGTTGAAAGTATGGGTGCAACTATAGATATTAACTTTAAAGATAGCTATATCCCTGTTATAAATAATGATGAAAAAACTGTATTTTTAGAAAAAAATGTCAGAGATATTTTAGGTGAAAATAATTGTGAAATTATTGAAAAATCAAGAATGGATGCAGAAGATGTAGGATATTTCTTAGATGTAATAGAAGGCTCATATTTTAGAGTTGGAATTAGAAATGAAAAGATTGGTGCAATTTATGATTTGCATCATCCAAAATTTAAAGTAGATGAAAGTGCAATAAAAGTTGGAATGATGGTTCAATTAAAAAATGCGTTGGAGTATTTAAATGAAAGTAAATGATATAATTAATGTTAAAATAGAAAAATTAGTTTTTGGTGGGGAAGGAATGGCAAGATATGATAATCTAGTAGTCTTTGTACCTATGTCTGTCCCTGGTGATGAATTAAGTATAAAAATAATATCAGTAAAAAAAACTTATGCAAGAGGTCTAATTGAAAAAATAAATAAACCTTCGGTAGATAGAATATCTACTGATAAATTATCTTTTGAAGACTATTCAGGTTGTGATTTTGCGATGATGAATTATGATGCGCAAATAAAATATAAATCAGAAATTTTAAAAGATATTATGAAAAAAAATGCAAAAGAAGATGTTAAAGATGATATTTATGTAGAAAAATCTGAAGATATTTTTAATTATAGAAATAAAGTTGCTGAACCATTTGTAAAAATTAATGGAGAGATAAAGACAGGATTTTATAGGAAAAAATCTCATGAAATATTTACAAGTGAAGAAGTAAATTTAAGATCTAAAGTTGCAACAGAAGTTTTAGATAAACTATTAATTAAATTGAATTATTTTAAAAGAACTAAAAAAGAATTTAAAGTTTTTAGTGATATTACAAATTCTGGTTTTCTAAAAACTTGTGTAATAAGAAATAACGAAAAAGGCGAAGTAATGTTGGTTATTGTTGTAAATGGTAAATCAGCATTAAATCATTTAAAAAAGACATTATTTGACTTCTATAAAGAAAATGAAGAAGTAAAATCAATATATATATCTATAAAAAATAAAATAGATAATGTAATATTTGGAGATGAATTCATAAAAGTTATAGGTGCTTCATTTATAATTGAAGATATTTTTGGAATTAATTTTAAAATATTTCCTAACTCATTCTTCCAAATAAACAAAAAGCAAACAGAAAAATTATACAGTGAAGCTTTAAAATTTTTAGGTGATTATAGAGAAAAAAATGTAATAGATGCCTTTTCAGGTACGGGTACTATAGCTATGATTATGGCTCAAAAGGCAAATAAAGTTATTGGTTTAGAATTAGTTCCTGAATCAGTAAAAGCTGCTATACACACAAGTTTAGAAAATGATATTAAAAATACAGAATTTATTATAGGAAAAGTTGAAGACACTATTACAAAAGTATTAGAAAATAACAAAATAGACTACATAGTCTTTGACCCTCCAAGAAAAGGAATAGATAAATTTGTATTAGAAAAAGTAAACGAGAGTGGAATTAAAAGATTGGTATATATTTCATGTGATCCAACAACACTTGCGCGTGATATTTCAATTTTAAAAGAGTATGGATATAATTTAAAATTTATAAAAGGTTTTGATATGTTTCCACAAACACATCATATTGAGACTTTAGTTTTAATGGAAAAGGAGTAATATGTTTAAGGTATTAATTTTAGTTGTTTTAGCATATTTAGTAGGTTCTATACCTAATGCTTTATGGATAGGTAAATTATTTAAAAATATAGATGTTAGAGAATATGGTAGTGGTAATGTTGGTTCAACAAATGCTGCAAGAGTTCTTGGATGGAAATTAGGAGTATTAACTTTAATATTAGATGTTTTTAAAGGTGCAGTATTTGTCTTAGTTGCTAAAAAAATGAATTTAGATGATATTTCAATAGTTTTAATTGGAATGGCAGCAATTTTAGGACATAGTTATAGTATATATTTAGGATTTAAAGGTGGTAAAGCTGTTGCTACATCATTAGGAGTATTTTTAGTTTTAGTACCTAAAGTAATTGCTTTATTATTAATTTTATTCTTTGCTATTGTAATTATTACACAATATGTTTCAATTGGTTCAATAAGTTGTGCATTTTTCCTTCCAATTTTAACTTATATATTGTATAATAACTATGTATACACAATTTTTGGTATATTTATTGGTATGATAGTAATTATTAGACATAAATCTAATATTATTAATTTAATAAATAAACAAGAGGCAAAATTTTTTGATAAAGCTAATAAAAAGTGAGGAGTTAGATGAATATATTAATAATTGGTGGTGGAAGCTGGGGGACAGCTTTAACTTACTTATTAGATAAAAAAGGTCATAAATGTTTTCTATGGGAATATAATGAAGAATATAGGAAACAAATGAGAGAAAAAAGAGAAAATGAGAATTTTTTAAAAGGTTTTAAATTAAGTGAAAGCATAGAAATAATTGATGACTATGATGAAATTTTAGAAAAGGAATCTATTGATATAATATTACTTGCAACACCAACGCAATTTTTAAGAAATACTTTATTAACATTAAAACATAGTATGAATAAAAAATATATTTTAGTAAATGTTGCAAAGGGAATAGAAATATCTACAGGACTTACAATATCTAAAATTTGTGAAGAAGTTTTAAGTGATAAAGAATATGAATATGTTTTACTTGCAGGACCTACACATGCAGAAGAAGTAGTAAATAATATGCCTTCTGTAATACTTTCAGTTTCAGAAAATGTTGAGGCTGCGAAAGTTGTTCAAAATGTTTTTAATACGAATACTTTAAGAGTTTATACAGGAACTGATGTAATAGGGTCAGAACTTGGAGGAGCTATAAAAAATTGTCTTGCTATTTGTGCTGGAATTTGTGATGGATTAGGATATGGAGATAATACTAAAGCGGCTTTATTAACTAGAGGTATGAATGAGATAGTATTAATTGGTACAACTCTAGGAGCAAATCCAACTACATTTATGGGATTAACAGGTCTTGGAGATATGATAGTTACATGTACAAGTAAGCATAGTAGAAATAGATATTTAGGTGAACAAATTGGTAAAGGTAGAAAAATGGCAGATATTGTTCATGAAATGAAGATGGTATCTGAAGGAGCTACAACAATTAAAGCACTTTATGAAATAATAAAAGAACATGAAATAAGAACACCGATTTTTACAGCTTTATATGAGTTATTATATGAAGATAAAGATATAAGTACTCTAACACAAACATTTATGGAAAGAGAATTAAGATCGGAATTTTAATGAGGTGGAGATGGAAGAAAATAAAGTAACTAACAGTAATGAAAATAATATTAACCTAATTTCATTATATATTTCAGACTTACAAAGTCACGAATTACTAACTGCTGAAGAAGAGGTTGAATTATTTAAAAGAGTTAGAGAAGAGAATGATGAACAGGCAAAACATTTACTTATCTTATCAAATTTAAGATTAGTTGTATCTGAAGCAAAGAAATTATTAGGTAATGGATTACCATTAATAGATCTAATAAGTGAAGGAAATTTAGGGTTAATTAAATCTATTGATAAATTTGACTATACAAAGGGATTAAGATTTAGTACTTATGCTGTTTGGTGGATTAAACAAACTATAAAAAAAGCCATAGTTAATTTAGGAAGAGATATTAGAATTCCTTCATATAAATATGAACAATTATCAAAAGTAAATAAGGTAATAGAAAGTTATCAAAATGAATTTGGTGATATACCTTCTGCAGAATATATAGCTGAGGTATTAGGTATGAAACCTTCTAAAGTTGTACTGTTACAAAATGAATTCCAAGAAATAATATCTTTAAATGATGCAATTGGAGATAATATATTTTTAGAAGATGTTATAGGACAAAATGATAATGTGGAAGATGATATAATTAGAAATGATCAATTATCTGAAATGTATCATTTACTTGAAGAGACACTTAATTCAAGAGAAAAAGAAATACTTGAATTAAGATATGGGTTAGCAAATAATAAAATTCATACTCTAAAAGAAATAGGTGAAAAATTAAATATCACGAGAGAGAGAGTTAGACAAATAGAGAAAAAGGCAATAACTAAATTAAAGAAGAATTTAGAAGAATATAAATATATGTATTAAGAGGGAGAGTAGTTTATGTTAAATATTAGACTTAATAGAAAAGAATTTCTAAAGAAAATACAAATTGTTGATAATGCAATTGTTGATGATAAAGCTAATGGGATAAATTCAGGTATTTTCATTGAAACACAAGATGATAAATTACTTCTAAAAGCAATGGGAGAAGGATTATACATCAAAGCAGAAATGCCATGTGAAGTTATAGAAAAAGGTGAATTTATAATTAAACATAAATTAATGGAAGAATTTTTAAAACAACTAGATCAAGAAATTATTGAAATAAAAGAAATAAATGGGAAAATTTCCATAATTTCTGGTAAAAGTAGTTCAGAATTTTCAATTTATGAATATGAAAAGAGAAATGAACCAACAATTAATAATGGATTAGAATTCACATTTAAAAGAGAAGAATTATATGAAGATTTAGAAAGAGTTAAATTTGCAGCTTCTGTTAATTTAGATAGATTGGCTGTAAACTCCATTAGATTTGAAATAGATAATACAGGAATTAAACTTGTTTCTTCTGATGCACATAGATTAATATTCTTAAATAAAGAATTTGCTGAAAAAGCTAATTTAGAAACTTTAAGTATTAGTATACCTTTAAGATCTGTAAATAGTTTAACAAAAATAATGAAAATTATTGAAGATGAAACTTTAACTTTTAAATCTGAAGGTACAAGAATATTATTTAAATTTAATGATGTAGAGATTTTAACTAAATTAGTAGAAATTCAATACCCTGATTACAAAACATTATTAAATTCAGTTAGAAATAATAAAAAAGCATTGTTAAATACAAGAGATTTAATAAGTATTCTAAAAAGAGTTTCAGTCTTTGTTAAAGATAACAATGATAAAAAAGATATAGCTATCTTTGAATTTGAAGATAATCAACTAGAAGTTTTAGGAAGTAATGATTTAGCAATTTCAAAAGAGAAAATTAACTGTATTTATGAAGGTGAGAATTTAAGGATTGCTTTAAATGTTAAATATATTTTAGATTATTTATCAACAATTTCTGAAAGTCCTGTTGTAGAGGTTAAGATGTTTGATGAAAGAACACCGGTATTATTAAATGTAGAAAACAATAAGGAGAGTATATATTTAGTAGCACCAACACAAATATAATAAAAAATGTTCTCAATTTGAGAACATTTTTTTTATAATTCTATTTCATTATCAACAGGTGTTTCAACTTTTGTTTCTTCCTTTATTTCAGTTTTATTCTCTGGTGTAGGTGTAATTTCTTTTGGAATTCTAGATTTTTTGAATTCTAATAATGAAATCACAAATAACCCTAAAGTACCAACGAATAGTACTATCCATCCCCATGAATAAGAATGATTTACATTTAATAATTTAACTGTAAGATTTTGGTTAAATACTTGTTTTACTTCCATTCTAAATATTATTGAAACAGTTAAAACTAGAATTAAGTTAACTGTTGCAAAAACAATAGATAATTTCTCTTGTAAAAAATCAGATAAGTAAAATACATACAGTGATAATGCTATTATAACAAAAGCTGCTATAGTTGGTTTTATCCCCAGGTTTACTAAACCTAAAGTAATAGCTTTAGCTTCAAATCCTGATGGGCTAACTGTAACCTTTAATAAAGGTAAAAGCGCACCAAAAGCTGTTGTAATTCCTAAGATTTTTTTAATATTTTTCAT
Organism: Streptobacillus canis; assembly: GCF_009733925.1. Taxonomy (NCBI): domain Bacteria; kingdom Fusobacteriati; phylum Fusobacteriota; class Fusobacteriia; order Fusobacteriales; family Leptotrichiaceae; genus Streptobacillus; species Streptobacillus canis. The sequence goes on from NZ_WOEI01000001.1 coordinate 111,412, forward strand.
ATTGCTCCTTTCAAACTATAAATAGTCAACATCTGGATTAAAAATATAAACCATATCTTTTCTTTCAACGATGATTTTTATTTTCTCTCTAATGTCTTTATTATTTAATATTTTTTCAAATAATCTTTTGGCTGGGTTTATTGCTATTGGATTACCAACCATTTCAAACATTCCATAATCTCCTGTTGTATCTCCGTATGCATATGATTTACTTAGATCTATATCATATTTTTCAGCAAAGTCATTTATTGCTTTAATTTTACTTTTACTATCCCACATTGGAATATTCTTTCCACTATATCTATTATTTTCATCTAAAAGATATTCAGTGGCAATAAAATCAGTAGCGTTAAGCTTTGTTGCCATTTTGTCAACTAAGAAAGATGGAGATCCTGAAATAATAATAACGAGGTGTCCATTATCTAAATGTTCTTTAATTTTATTTCTTGAATAAGTATATATTTTTTCAGCTCTATTTTCTATAACTCTTTGTGCGACATAGTTGATATCTTTTTCATCTATATTTTTAATACAATCAACATAAATATCAACAAGTTCTTCAAGATAATCATCATAACTTCCTTTTCTTTCTTCCCACATTTTAAATTTATATTTAATATCACCAACAAAACTTGCTTCATCGATGAATTCAAATTTAATTAACATTTTAAAATGTTCAATAAGCAAGGAATTTCTAAAGATAGTACCATCTACATCAAAAAATGCAGCAATTTTCTTCATAAATATCACCCTTAATTATTTTTTAAAAGTATAACACAAGATTTAGTTAAAAGCAAATTTTATATTAAATCTTAAATTGAAAAAAAAGCATTTTTATAGTATAATTTAGCTATGAGGTGATTAGTTTGAAAATAAGAGTTCATGAAGATATGAATATAGATGAAGTAGTTGAAAAATACCCTATAGTAGCACATATTTTAATGCGTTATGGATTAGGATGTTCAGGGTGTGTAATTTCAACTGCAGAGACTATAGGTGAGGGTATTGAATTACATGGTTTAGATGCAGATATAATATTAGAAGAAATAAATATGATCTTAGAAATGGAAGAAGAAGAAAACAATAAGGAAAATAGAGGATAATTATGATAACTACTGGTGAAGTAATTACTAAATATTTAAAAGATAAAAATATAAATCAGTTATTTCTAGCTAAAAATATTGATGTAACACCGCAATATGTTAATGGAATAATTAATAATAAAAGAACAGCTTCGAAAAATATTTTAGATAAGATTATACGTTTTTTAAAGATTTCAAAAACTGATGTTGATTTAATTATGAAGTATGAAATTTTTAGAAAAACGGGTGTAATAAAAAAAGATTCTATTCCTATCAAAATTCAGGCACAATACACTGATTTTGGATATGAAATTAATCTTGAAGAAGGTATAGTGGTTCTTGAAGATTTTGATGAGAAATACAAAGACACATATTTAGTAAAAGTATTAACAAATAAATTAAGATATTTTTCTAAAGATGAATATATATACATAAAAAAAGTTGATTTCGAATATAAAGATTATTTGAATAAATATTGTTTAATGGAAATAGATGAAGAAATTGATTTTTGTAAAATAGAAATTATAGATGAAAAAATATTGTTAACTTATTTAAATAAAGAAAAATCAAAAAAAATATTAAGACATAATAAAAGAATAAATATTATCGGGACTATTATTGGGAAATATAGTCCGTGGAGGGATGACTATGAGTAGAAAATACTTTGGAACAGATGGAATAAGAGGAGAAGCTAATAAAGATTTAAGTATAGATTTAGTTACAAATTTAGGATTAGCTTTAGGATATTATTTAAGAAAAGATAAACAACCAAATGAAAAAACAAAAATAATTTTAGGGACTGATACTAGAATCTCTGGATATATGATAAGATCAGCTTTATCAGCTGGATTAACTGCCATGGGAGTAAATGTAGATTTTGTTGGAGTATTACCTACACCTGGAGTAAGTTTTTTAACTAGAACATTAAATGCTGATGCTGGTATAATGATTTCAGCATCTCATAATCCTATTAAAGATAATGGAATTAAAATATTTTCTAATTCTGGATTTAAATTAAATGATGAAGATGAATTAGAAATTGAAGCATTAATGGATAATAGAGAAGAATTGATGAAACATTTAGTACATGGAGAAAAATTAGGTAGATTTATATTTGTTGAAGATTATTTAAGAATGTATAGAAAATTCTTACAAACAACTGTAAAAACTAACTTTAACGGATATAAAGTAGTAATAGATACAGCCAATGGTGCAGCATATAGAGTTGCGGCAAAAGTGTTACAAAATTTAGGTGCAGAAGTACAAGTTATAAATAATATACCTACAGGTAAAAATATAAATGTTGAATGTGGTTCAACACATCCTGAAAAATTATGTGAAGCAGTTAAATTATTCAATGCAAATATAGGAATAGCATATGATGGGGATGCAGATAGACTAATAGTTGTTGATGAAGAAGGAGAAATACTAGATGGAGATATTATTGTTTCAATACTAGCCTTAAATTTACAAAAGAAAGAAATGTTAAATTCAAATAAAGTAGTAATGACTGTATTATCAAATATGGGAGTAGAAAAATATCTTGAAGAACATGGAATTAGAATGATAAGAGCAAACGTTGGAGATAGATATGTTCTTGAAAAAATGAGAGAATTAGCTCTTAATTTAGGTGGAGAACAATCTGGACATGTTGTAATGCTTGACCATAATACTACAGGGGATGGAGTATTAAGTAGTATACAATTAATGCAAGCATTTATTGAATCTGGTAAAAAATTAAGTGAGTTAAGAAAAGAAATAACTTTATGGCCACAGGATATGATTAATGTACCAGTAGCTAAAGAAAAGAAAAAAGATTGGGATAAAAATACTAACTTAGTAAACTTTATTATAGAAAAAGAAGAAGAAATATTAGGAGAAGGTAGAGTACTGGTTAGACCGTCTGGTACAGAGAATTTAATAAGAGTAATGGTTGAAGCAAAAACAAAAGAAACTATGGAAAGAGTATTAAATGATATAGTTAAGAAAGTTAAGGAAGAATTACAATGAGACATAAAAAATTTGCAGAAATATATGATGAATTTATGAATTTTGTTGACTATAATTCATGGTTTAAATTCTTAAAATCTTTTTCAAAAAAGAAAAAAATGAAAGTGTTAGATTTAGGATGTGGAACAGGAACTATGGCTAATTTTTTTGCAAAGGATGGGCATGATGTTGTTGCTGTTGATATATCTGAAGACATGATAGAAATTGCAAATACTAAATTTAATAATGTAAATATTGATTTTAAAGTTGGAGATATTACAAAAGAATCTTTTGGAAATGATTTTGATCTAATTATGTGTAATTTTGATACTGTAAATTATTTTCATGATTTAAAATCCCTTCAATCTTTTTTAGAGATTGTAAAAAATAGTTTGAAAGATGATGGTATTTTCATTTTTGATATAGTTGAAGAAGGCATATTTGATGAAATGTTTGAAAATGATTTATTTATAGATGAGACAGATAAGTATTTATGTATTATGAGACATGAAAAAATAAAAAAATTTAAACATATAGTTGAAATGACAATATTTGTTAAAGAAGAAAATGATTTATATAGAAAGTACTCAGAAACTCATAATAAAATGATTTTTGATACTGATTTAGTATTAGAAAATTTAAAAAATGAAGGTTTTAAATTATTTGATACTGCAAGAAATTCTGAATATGGTGAATCAAGATTATTTTTAGTATGTAAAAAGTAGGGATATATATGAAAAACATTGAAGAAATGAAAGATTATGAATTTAGTGAGTTATTATCTAAAACTAAATTTAATGTAAGTGTTGAAGAAGAAAAAGCAAATAATAGGTCTGTGGATGAAGATGGAGATGAAGTAAGAGAGGAATATGTTGATCCTAAAATTGCTCCTGCAAAATCTAAATTAAGTAGATATTTATCTTTTGCAACAGGTTTTGTTTATACAATTTTAGCTCCAATAATCCTACTTTTAACTATATATTTTGTTACACAAAAAAAATTTGGATTTGAGAAAAATGACTTAGTAATTATAGGTTTAATACTCCTTGGAATATTGACTGGATATTGGACTCTATATAATGATATAAAGAAAATAACAGCTAAAAAGGAGAAAAATAATGGAAGTAAAGATAAAAAAAATAAATGAAAATGCAGTAATACCAACTTATGGGACAGAATTTTCAGCAGGTGCAGATTTATATGCATGTATAGATGAAAATCTATTAATTAAAGCAGGAGAAACTGTGATGGTAAAAACTGGTTTATCACTTGAAATACCAGAAGGATTAGTTGGATTAGTATATGCTCGTAGTGGATTAGCATTAAAAAAAGGTATAGCTCCTTCAAATAAAGTTGGTGTAATAGATAGTGATTATAGAGGAGAAATAATGGTTGCATTACATAATCACAGTAAAGAGGATTATGTTGTTGAAAAATTTGAAAGAATTGCACAACTTGTAATTGCACCATATATAAAAGCTAATTTTGTATTAACTGAAATTTTAAATGAAACTGAAAGAAATCAAGGTGGATTTGGAAGTACAGGGAAAAAATAAATAAACTATACTTAGGTATAGTTTTTTGTCTATGTAAGGAGTAATAATTGTGGAAAAATATACTGTTAATGTTGCAGGGCTTAAAATTGAGCAAATAAAAGGATTACAATCATTAACATTAGATTCTATGTTAATTTCAGATTATGTAAAGATAAATAGAAAAACAAAAAATATATTAGAAATTGGATCTGGGTTTGGTATTATTTCTATGTTATTAAGTAAAAAAACAATAGCAGATATAATTGGTGTTGAAATAAATTCTGAAGCCTGTGATTTATCAAATTTAAACATTATAACTAATAATATTCAAAATGTAAGATTTATCAATAATGATATTTTAAATTATAGAAATTTTTTAAAAGAACAAAGTTTTGATATTATTGTTTCAAATCCACCGTACTTTACACATAAAGATGAAAATCAATTAAAAGAGAAGTTAGAATTAAGAAGTGCAAGAGTTGAAGATAGTTTAAGTATAAAAGATATTTTAGAAATGTCTATTTATCTTTTGAAAAATAATGCCAGTTTATTTTTAATATTTAGAACAGAAAGATTAGCAGAAATAATTGGATATTTAAATGGCACATGTCTTGTAATTAAAAAAGTTAAGCCAGTTTATACAAAGGTTAATGATGATGCATCATTGATTTGTATGGTTGAAATAGTTAAAGGTGCTAAAAGTGGTTTTGTTTTAGAAAAGCCAATTTATATTTATAGAAATGATGGTGAAAGAAGTGAATATATTGAAGGATTATATAGATAAATTTCCTAAACATATAGGCATTATTATGGATGGAAATGGTAGATGGGCTCAAAAAAGAAATTTAATTAGAACTGAAGGTCATAAAGTAGGAGCAGAAAAATTAGAAGAAGTAATTGAGCATGTTGCAAACTTAGGAATTAAGTATCTTACAGTATATGCATTTTCTACTGAAAATTGGAAAAGACCAAAACTAGAAGTAACAACTATAATGAAACTTTTTAATAAGTACCTTAAAATAAATGAAGAGAAGTTTATGAAGGAAAAAATTAGAGTATGTATAAGTGGAAGTAGAGATAATTTATCAAGTACTCTAATAAAACAAATTGATTATATTCAAGAATTAACAAAAAATAATGATAAACTTGTTTTAAATATTGCTTTTAATTATGGAGGTAGACTTGAAATTGTTGACTCTGTGAAAAAAATTATAAATCAAAATTTAGAAATAAATGAAGAGAATATTTCAAAAAATTTATATCATAGTTTTATACCAGATGTAGATTTAATTATTAGAACAGGTAATGACTATAGAATTAGTAATTTTTTACTTTGGCAAATGGCTTATTCAGAAATATATGTTAGTGAGTTATTATGGCCAGATTTTACTGAAGAAGAGTTGCATAATGCAATATTTTCATATATAAAAAGAGATAGAAGATTTGGAGGGATAAAATGTTAAGTAGACTACTAGTAATAATATTAGCAGTACCATTATTAATATATATTTTTTTATCAGGCGAAATATCATTTTTAGCATTTAATGTTGTTGTAATTGCAATAGCTTTACATGAATTTTACACAATATTAAAGAATAAAGGTAATATAGTTTATTATAAAACAGGTATTTTGTTAGGTATGTTTTTACCTATATTTATTTATTATAGAGAAGATATAAGTTTTTTCTTTAGATATATGAAAATATTAAATAAAGAAAATATAAGTTTTGATGTTGGAGGATATATTGTATTTTCTACTTTATTAATTGCAATAATTCAAATATTATCGTCTAAAATAAAGAATTCAACTAATGAGTTAATGTTAACACTTTTTGGGATTATATATATTCCTTTATTTAGTTCATATATGGTATCGATAAGAGAAGGGTTAGAAAGCGGAAGAATAATTTTACTTTATTCATTCTTTAGTATTTGGGCTGCAGACATTTTTGCTTACATTGTTGGAATGCTTATAGGTGGTAAAATATTCAAAAAGAAATTATCAGAAAAAATAAGTCCTAAAAAGTCAATTGAAGGATTTATTGGTGGAATTTTAGGAGTATTCTTTGTTGGTTTATTTTTTGAACATATTTATAACTTTTTAGTAAATATTCTATCTTATTTAAAAATATTAACTTATGTTGAAAAGATAGATTCTGTATTAATCTCAGAAAATATTGTAAAATTATTTATTTTATCAATATTAATAGCAATATTTTCAGTACTTGGAGATTTATTTGAATCTAAATTTAAAAGAGAATTTGGAGTAAAAGATAGTGGTACAATTTTAATGGGGCATGGAGGTTTTTTAGACAGATTTGACAGTGCTTTATTTGTTTTACCTATAGTTTATTATTTTGTTAAATACTTTATTTAGGAGTAAATAATGAGTGGAAATTTTATTGTAGAGGTATTTTTTAATGAAGATATAAATTTAGAAAATATTAGGTATAAAGAAATAGATGAATTTATACATGAAAAATGTAATATAGTAAAAAGAGATTATATTTTTGATGAAAATGTTACAATAGAACATTTTAATCCATTTAAATTAGCATCATATATTAAATATGAAGTTATATCTTTTGATAAGTTTATTAAAGCAGAACTAGAATCTTTTGACGAGATTAAGTTTACAAAATTTAGATCAAATGTGAGCAATCAAGAAACAGATAATATAAATATTTCTATAGATCAATTAAATGAAATAATTGAAAAAATAGATGAAATGTATTTTATTAGAAAAAATTTAAATAAATATACAAAACATATTGATAATTCTAAGAAAAATGATTTTTTAAAAGAATTAAAATTACTTTCAAGTTTAAAGTATGATTTAAAAAGAGCAACGTTTTCACTTAGAATAATTGATATAAAAAAAGAGATGTATAATATTGAAAAAATAATTAAAGAATATGTTTCTTTACTTGGATTAAATGTTGAACTAAATATTAATCATAATGATATTAAAATTGATAAAACAATGTTTGCTAAAATAAAAGAGCCTTTAATTGATGTATTACATAATTCAATATTAACTTTTTCTGAAGGAAAAAATAGAAATATTGATGAAGATAAAAGATTTATCTTAGAGCTTAACTTAAAACAAGAAAAATACAATTTGATTATTGAGATTGTAGAAAAAGGATGTAAAATTGATATAAATTCAATATATAATAATGCTTTAAAAGCAAATATCTTAAATGGACATGATAGATATACTGAAAAAGAAATATTAGCAACTGTTTTTAATAAAAACTATGTTAATGCATTAGAAGAATTAGATGATAAAGAAAAAATTATGAATTTTATTAAATTTAATAATACAGTAGAAGAATTAAATGGGAACATTTCTTTAGGTTATAAAGAGGATATTATAAGTTATGTAATAAACATACCATTTAAAATATTATTTATTTATGGTTTAGTTTTTGGTGAACATAATAAAACATATGTAATTAATACAGAATATGTCGTTGATTCTTTTGATTTTAATAAAGAAAATATTAGCAATATAAATGGTTATAACTATTATATGTATAAAAATAATAATATTGAATATATTAAATTACCGATTGAGAATGAAGATGTAGATCGTTTAGGACTTTTAGTTAAAACAAATAATAAGTATACAGTAATTGATGTAAATAAAAAACACTATTTTGAAGATATTTTCTTCAATAAAAATGAGAAATCAAAAATTTATATGGGAGAAGTACTTTTAAAATCAGTTAAAAAAGCAAAAATTTTAAATATAGAAAGTATAATAGAAATGTTGAAAGGTTAATATGGATATTAAGTTTATAAAGAGTAGTTTAGAGAAAATAAATGAAATAGAAAAAATCTTATTACAAATACAGACTCCAAGAGAAGAAGAATTTGTATATCTTACTAAAATAATTAATGAAGTTGAAAATAATATATATTTTATAGGAAATACAGAAGATATAGATATTGTTTCAACACTAAAAAAAATATTTGCATATATTGAAAGATATCCTTATCAATTTTTTATTTTCAAATATATTATATTTGAAACTTTATTAAATTTTGAGGCATTATACAACCTTTATTATGCTGGAGATCACAATAGGATTAGAGAAACTAAGGAAAAATTACAGTTAAATATTGAGAATTTAAGGAACGAATTTGAAAGTATAAATAAGAATAAAGATTATTATTATATAAACTTCACATTAGATAAAAAAGTTCCATATTTTTATCTTTCGAGACGTAATATATTAGCAAGATTAAGAGAATTTGGTAAAGCTTATAATTATATCCCAACATCTCTTGATGATGATAGATATTCATATTTTATTTTGGATTTTAAAATTGAAAAAGATATTGATGTTTTAGCAATGCTTGAAAATATTAAAAATGATGATGAAGGTATAGTTGACTTTAAATTAAATAAAATTGATAATGATAAAAATATATATAATATTAAGATATATATTGAGAGTTTACAAGATGACACTATATCAAAGATTTCAAATATTTTTGAAGAAAATGTTTTATTAGATATTATACCATATGAAAATATGTTAGATATTTATGTTTATGGAAAAAATCAACTTGAGATACTTGACAAAATTACTAATATTGATAATTCAGAAATATTTTTAGTTTTATCTAAAAATATTAATAACAGAGAAACTAAAGGAATTGCAATTAATGGAGTTAATAAAGAAAATGTTGATAAAATAAGGAAAGTAATTTCTGTAACATTATTGGATAAAAAAATTGTCGATATATTATATCATGAACCAATTGATTTTGTAGGTAAACAATTTTTAGAATATTTGAAAGAAAAATATAATATAGAAAACGGATTATACACAGTTTAGAAGCGTTTTCAAAATTGTATTTTAATAGTAACTATGATATAATAATAAAAAAAAAGAGGTAAATAATGAGAAATAATAATAGAAAAAATAATGAATTAAGGGAGATAAAAATAACAAAAGGATATATAACTTATCCTGAAGGTTCTGTTTTAATAGAGTTTGGAAATACTAAAGTTATTTGTAATGTAACTGTTGAAGAGAAAGTACCTCCTTTTCTAAAAAATTTAGGACAAGGTTGGGTTACAGCTGAATATTCTATGTTGCCAAGAGCAACAAATACAAGAAATAAAAGGGAATCAAGCGCTGGGAAATTAAGTGGTAGAACAATGGAGATACAAAGATTGATTGGAAGATCATTAAGGGCAGCGATAGATTTAAAAAAATTAGGTGAAAGAACTATAATGGTTGATTGTGATGTAATTCAAGCTGATGGTGGTACAAGAACAGCATCAATTACAGGAGGGTATTTAGCAATGGAAATTGCAATCAACAAACTAATATCACATGGTTTATTATCTGAAAACCCAATTAAAGCAAAAGTTGCAGCTATAAGTGTTGGTAAAGTTTCTAATGAGTTATTACTTGATTTAGAGTATTCAGAAGATTCACAAGCTGAAGTTGACATGAATATTGTAATGAATAGTAAGGGTGAATTTATTGAAATTCAAGGTACTGGAGAAGATGCAACATTTACAAAACAAGAGCTAGATAAGTTTTTAGAACTTGCAAGTTTAGGATTTGAAAAATTATTTAAATTATAGGAGAAAAATGGAAAAAATTGATATTCTAGATTTATCTCTAGATGAATTAGAAAAAATATTTTTAGAAATGGGGTTAAAGAAATTTAATGCCTTACAAGTATATCAATGGTTACATAAAAAATTGGTTTTTGATTTTGATGAATTTTCAAATATTTCAAAAGAAACAAGAGAACTTTTAAAAGAAAAATTTGAAATTGGGACTTTAAAGTATGTTACACATCAAGTATCAAAAGATAAAGAAACTGTTAAATTTTTATTCTCTTTACCGGGAAAAAGATTAATAGAATCTGTTTTATTAAAGTATAAAAATAGATATAGTATTTGTGTTTCATCTCAGGTAGGCTGTCCTTTAAAATGTGATTTCTGTGCTACAGGGATGATGAAATTTGAAAAAAACTTAAAAGCATCAGAAATATTAATGCAATTTTATTACTTACAAAATTTTTTGAAAGAGAAAAATGATAAAATTTCTAATGTTGTTTATATGGGGATGGGTGAGCCATTCTTAAATTATGATGCTGTAAATAAATCTATTAACATGTTAAATTCTAAAGAAGGACAAGATTTTTCAAAAAGAAATTTTACTGTATCGACTTCTGGATTAATAAAAGAAATTGAAAAATTCACAGAAGATCAAAAACAAGTTGGATTAGCAATTTCATTACATAGTGTAAATGATACAAAAAGAAGTGAATTAATGCCTATTAATAAAATTAATCCATTAGAAAAGTTAAAAGAGGCATTAATAAATTATCAAGATAAAACTAAGAATAGAATAACTTTTGAATATATATTAATAGATGATTTCAATTGTGAAAAAGAAGATGGTGTAGCTCTTGTTAAATTTATGAAGTCATTTAATCATTTAGTAAATTTAATACCGTATAATAAGGTTGTTGGTAAACCTTATAAGACACCTAGTATTCAAAAACAAAAAGATTTTTATAATTATTTACTTTCACACAAATTAAATGTTACTCTAAGAGAAACTAAGGGTGATGATATTCAAGCTGCATGTGGACAGCTTAAAGTAAAGAAAGAGGAGATTAAAGATGAAGAAACTAATTAAGTATCTTTCAATTTTTATTGCGAGTCTATTTATTATAGGTTTTTTAGGTATTTCGTATGTAGTTTATGAAGTTAATAAAAGTTATCCACCAGAATTAATTGAAAATTATAAACCATTAATACCGTCAACTATTTATGATATTAATGGTAATCAAATAGATTTAATTACTATTGAGAGAAGAGATCCAATTAGTATAAATGAAATACCAAAAATGGTTCAAGATGCTTTTATTTCAGTTGAAGATAAAAGATTTAGAAGTCATAATGGTTTAGATTATATAAGATTGACTAAAGCATTAATTCTAAATGTAACTGGAACTGGGCGTGAAGGTGGTTCAACTATTACACAACAATTAATAAAAACTATTTTCCTTACACCAGATAGATCATTAAAAAGAAAAATAGTTGAAGCAGTTCTTGCAACAAGAATGGAAAGAAAATATACTAAGGATGAAATACTAGAATTATATTTAAATACTATAAATTTTGGTAGAAGTTCTTACGGTATTAAAAATGCAGCAAAAAATTATTTTGGTAAATTACCTGCAGATTTAACTGTAGCTGAAGCAGCAATTTTAGCTTCAATACCTAAATCACCAGCTAAATATTCAAAATTAGAACATGCATTAGAAAGACAAAAAGTTGTTTTAAACTTAATGTATAAAAATGGTGTTATAACTGAAGAAGAGTATGAAAAAGCTAAAGAAGAAAAAATTACTTTTGTTGATTTAGATAATAAGAATTTATCTGATGATGAAAAAATTTCTAAATCTAACATTTCACCAGAATTCACTACAACTGTAATTAATGAAGTAAAGAAAATATTAAATATTGAAACAGAAGAAGATGAAAAATTATTATTTAATGGATATAAAATTTATGCAACTGTTGATATAAACATGCAGAAAGCTGCATATAAAGCTTTTGCAAGTAATAGTAACTTAAGAAACAGAAAAGACTTAGAAGCAGCACTTATTTCTATAGATCCTTCAAATGGATTTGTTAAAGCAATGGTTGGAGGTAAAAAATATCAAAAAGGTGATTTTAATAGAGCTTTAAATGCTAAAAGACAACCAGGATCATCATTTAAACCGTTTGTATATTTAGCTTCATTTTTAGATAATTATACTATGGCAACAACACTTGAAGATTCTCCTAGTAGCTTTGGTAAATGGTCTCCAAGAAACTATGATGGTAAATTTAGAAATAATTTAACTACACTTAAAGCATTAGAAATTTCTGATAACGTTGTTGCAGTTAAATCATTAGATTTAGTAGGAGTTAAGAAGTTAAATGAACTATGGGAAAGTTTTGGATTCTCTAAAGAAGATATACCACAAGATTTAACTTCAGCATTAGGATCTATAACTTTATCTCCTATTGATATGGCTAAAGCGTATGCAATAATTGCTAATGGAGGTAGTAAAGTAGAACTACAATTCATATACAAAATTGAAAATAGATTTGGAGACGTTGTATATGAAGCTGATACGACAAAAGAAAAAGTGTTAGAACCTGAATATGCAGCTTTAATTACTCATATGATGGAGTCAGTAGTTAAATATGGAGGAAGTAAAGGTGCCCAAGTTTATGCTAAAGGTAAAACAGTTCCTGTAGCTGGTAAAACAGGAACAACAAGTGATTATGTTTCTGCATGGTTTACTGGATATACACCTACTTTAGTTACTGTAGTTTATGTTGGAAATGATGATAATAAATCAATGGGACGTGGAATGAGTGGAGCTAGTGCAGCTTTACCAATTTGGAAAAATTATATGCAAGCAGTAGTAAACTTAGGAAACTTTGATATAGGTAGATTTGAATTTATTAAAGATGGAATTGCAGAAGAAAGATTAGTTAAGAGAGTAATTGATTTAAGAAGTGGATTACTTGACAGTGATGGAGTAAACTCAAGGGAAGCCTTATTTATTTCAGGAACAGAACCTGTAGAATTAGAAAATATAGTATATGAAGAATTTTAGAGGGTTAGAGAGAACGGGGAAAATTAATTTAGAATAATTCTTCCCTATTTCTTCCCTTTTTTTTCGAAAAATTAGCACCTAGTTTTTTAACCAGGTGCTTTTTATATTTCATTTAACAAATCTAATATCTCGTCTTTTTTGTCGTCGTAAAAATGAGAATATGTTTTTAAAGTTATGCCAGGGTTAGCGTGTCCTAACCTCTTTGATATATCAGTAATAGGTATACTTTTCTTAACTAATAGACTTGCGTGTGAGTGTCTAAAACCGTGCAATGTAATAGGTTTAAGTTCGAACCTTTTTATCATTCTTAAAAGAATTCTATTATAAATAACTCTAGTAGCAAATAAATATTCTTTTTTAATGATATGAATAGAGTCTAAATATTCTTTTAAATAATTAATAACTTTATCAGGAACGCTAACAGTTCTGAAGCTGCTTTTAGTTTTAGGTGAGTTGTCATTGTCTCTAGAAATTCTAGTTTTGCTTATTTTTATTTTTTTATTTTCTAGATCTATATCGTCTATTTTTAAACCGCATATTTCACTAGGACGAGCACCAGTATAAAATAATAAATTGAAATATGCTAAAGTTCTTTTTTTACTAGCCGTTAAACCTTCTTTTAAATGATTAACAAATTTCTCAAATTCTTCAACGGACCAAACGTGTAATTCGGTAATTTCTTCATCTTGTAATTTTTCTTTTATTTTAAAATTTAGCTTGAAATTAATGATGTTTTTGTTGCTATAATTATAATGTATCTCAGCATAAGAAAGCATTAAAGAAATGAAAATTTTTGCCCTTTTAGCTATATGAGGTGTATTCAAAAAACTTTCTACAAATTTTACACAATGTTTTCTTTCAAGTTCATTCAGTCTTAGTTCAGCTAACGGACCATTTTTAATTAACTTTAGCCTACTCAGATAGCCGTTATAAGTACTAACTTTTACAAAAGGTTTTTTATATTCTACAAATTCCTCAGCTAAGTTTTTTAATAAAATATCAGCTTTCCCTTCTTTTTTTATAGTAAAATTATTTATATATTCCTGGGCTTCTTTTTTAGTTTTAAAGCCGGCAGTCTTTTTTCTAACTCTTTTACCATAATAATCATCGTATGAGAAATCAGCTTGCCAGGTTCCATTTTTTTGTTTAGTTATAGCCATATTTATTCCTTTCTAGTATTGCCAAATGCCACGTTTAATGCTATAATACTACAAAAGGCAATACTTATTGTATTGTTTTTATAAAGTTTGATATCTAATAGCACCTTTAACTTTGGCGAGTGGGGTGCTTTTTATTTTCTTTTCGATTTTAAATAGTTAATATAGTCTATTATTTCATCTTTTTCGTTATTCAATAGTTCATTACTATTTCTAATATATTTCTCTAATTCCCCTGTTTCAATAGGTTCATTTTCTTTAATGAAAAAGGTAGCAAATGTAGCAGTTAGTAATCCGATAGTACCTATTCCCGTAAGCATTAATATGGCGGCAACTATTCTACCTGGTATTGTAGATGGAGAAACGTCGCCATATCCGACCGTGGTCGCAGTCACAAATGCCCACCAAAGAGAATCGGCAAAAGTATTTACTGTAGTTCCTTTTTCTAAAAGATAAATTCCTAACGCCCCTATGGTAATTAAAAATATAGATACATATAATGAATATATTAAATTATTAGTGTACAGGAATTTATGAATCTTGTATCTAATTTTGCTATAAAAACTAAAAATTTTAATCATTTTAGACGCTTTCAATAATTTAGTAACCTTTAAAATTCTAAATATTTTAAATAACCTAAATACCTTGAATAAAGAATTAAACGGTATAATAGCAATTAAATCTAATTTATTGTTTCTTATAAATTCTTTTTTGTTATCTGAATAATGTAACCTAATTGCATATTCAAGTATAAAGTATATTTATATGAAATTATCAAGATAGAGTAGATTAGAGTTATCTAAATTAATATATTCCAATATATCCAATAAGTTTATAAATATGGTCATTAGAGCTAGTAAGAAACTAACTTTTTCGTAATGTTTTATGGTTGTATTTTTCATTGTTTCATCCTATATATTAATTTATTTTCCTAACTTATTTTTTAAATACATTTCACTCAATATATTTTCTAAAAGATTCATATCTTCTTCTGAAACTTTATCATTAAAAGCTAGAGCGCCTTTTTTATTATTGGTAAGTTCAATTCTTTCTTCTGGACTTAATTCTTTAATATAGAATTTTATCATCTTGCCTTTATGCTCAACTAAATAGAATTCTTCATCAGATACATCATCTATTGAGCAGTAATTTATTTTAGAGTCATCGATAAAAGCTTGCTCAAAAAAATATGCTGGAGAAACATTTAAATACTTAGATAGTTTTTCTATCTTATCCATAGGAATGTTTATTTCGTCCTTTTCATATCTTTGTAAATTCGACTTACTTATATTCATTAGATTAGCTAATTTTTCCAACGTATAATTCATTTCAAGTCTTCTATTTCTAATTCTTTCACCTCTTGTCATATCATTCACCTCAATATGATTATATCAAAAAAGTTGCATACCAGTCAAATTTTTTTTATCGTGTGGTTAAAAAAAATATATTTTTTTCTTGACAAGGGAAATTTTCTATGATATATTAGTTGCATGTAAAGGGAAAAAGGAGGTGAAAATTTATGATAAATAAAAATAAACTCAAAGCTATAATAATGGAAAATGGACTTTCTATACCGCAAGTAGCTAAAATTTTAAATATATCTAAGGCGACCTTTTACGCTCGTTTGAATAGTGATGGATTTAACACTAAAGATATAGATACCATGATAAAATTATTCAAAATAAACGATAAAGAAAGGTTTGTTGAAATTTTTTTTACCAATTTTGTTGCATAAGAAGGGAAAAGGAGTAAGAATGGAACTAACGTTAAATGAAAAAAGAGAAAATATAACAAGCTTAGAATTGTTAGAAAAAATAAATCAGTTTAGAGAAGAAGTGGAAGGTAAAAATGAATTACAGCATAAGGATTTGTTGAAAGTAATTAGAGATGAATTTGAAGAAGAAATAGGTGAGGGAAAATTTTCGCCGACCTACTACAAAGATAGTTGGAATAGGGAACAACCAATGTTTATTCTTACATTCAACCAAGCTAAACAGGTCTTAGTTAGAGAAAATAAAAAAGTTAGGAAGATGGTTATAGAGTATATTGAGAAATTAGAAAATGCACTAAAAAATCAATTTTCATTGCCTGGGACATACAAGGAAGCGTTATTGCAATTAATTAAACAAGAAGAGGAAAAGGAAGAGTTACTTTTAATAAATAAGAACTTAGAAGGCGAAATAGAAATAAAAAATCAATTGATAGGTGAATTAGAACCTGCTAAAGATTATTTAGATTGTATCTTAGCAAGCGAGGACACTATGAAAATTACACAAATAGCAGGCGATTATGGTCTATCAGCACAAGCTTTAAATAAAATATTATCGGAAGAAGGAATAATTAGGAAAGTAAACGGTCAATGGATTTTATATATCAAACACATGAATAAAGGATATACAAAATCAAATACATTTAAAGTAAGAGAAGATAAAACTGTGATAGAAACAGTTTGGACACAAAAGGGTAGATTAATGATACATGAGATACTGAAAAGTTTAGGTTATAAGGCTAATATGGATAAAGAGGTAGGTTAAAAATGACACAAGTGATGGAATTTATGTTTATGATGGATACAATAATAACAACCTACCTGATTATCACAGAATTAAAAATAGCTAATAGGAAATATAAGAAATCTTTATTTTCTTTGTTTTTAATCCTAAGTCTAAAAATAATTCTTTGGGGATATTATTTTTATCAAGTTCATTAAATACAAAGTGGAAATATACGTTGTTCCCAGGGTTGATAACAGTTGGACTCATAGGTGAGAAAAATAGTTTGTACTCTTTGGTAGAATAGTTTTTTTTAATAGTGTCGATAAAAAATTTTTTATTATTAGGTTGGTAGAAAAAATCATCATTATTTAAAGAGGTAGCTTTAATATTATTGAATTTATATTCTGTAAAATGTAGTGGTTTACTTGATAAATTAAGTAATTTGAAAGTGATTATTAACGTCTTATCGCAATAAATTGCTTTTAAATCTTTTATTTCTAAACCACGTAAATCTAAATAAATATCTTTACCATTTTTTATAAATAATAAAAAAGTAAGTAAGGTGTTTAAGACTAAAATGTTTTTGGATGTAAGAAAATCAATGATATTGTTAATTAAATTCATAAGTATGCTCCTTTAAATGTTTTTATTTAATATATTATACCTTAAAAATAAAGAAAATAAAAAGGAAATAGATAAGGAAGTGAGTTAAATGCTTAAAACATGTTTAGAAATAAAGTGGAAATCCGTTGGAAATAAAGAATATATGTTAGACGACTTAATAGACAAGGTATTCATAATGGAACACAACCAATGCAGCGAGAGTAAGGCGATAACACTTATTAGAGAAATTAATAAGAGTTGTGGAAAGAAATACAAGAAAGACTATACAGTCTTCGGAAGAGGTCGTACCTCACTTAAATGGTACTGGGAATATTTCGGATTAAGTGGAGAATTTATTTAAGAAAGGAGGAACAATTTATGAAAAAAATAGGAAACGCATTAGAAATTATAGGTTTCTTAATGTTTTTTTGCACTGGAGGACTAGGAGATAATGAGATGGATAATTGGTTCTTTCTATTTATAATAGGTTGGATAATCTTATCATTTGGGATAATGACTTTAGGTAGCTACTGGGAAGAAGTGTTGGAAAGAATATGGAAATAGATAATGCTTTTAAAAACGCGTTAGAAGTAATGCTAGATGTATATGGATACAGTGAAATATATTTATGCATTTTATTTGACATAAAGTCAAATACTAAAAAGCACCTTGGAATAAACAGGACTTATTAAATGAAGGATATTCATGTTTAAGTACTGGAAATGTGTCCAGAGTATATGATAGTTATACAAAAGATATTGTATTTAAAGTTAATTATGAAAAATTTTCAAACAGCAATAAAATTAAACCTTTAGATATTTTTATGAATCTTGAGGATTTTAGTATAGAACATATCGGAAAAACTTTATATTACTATGGTAATGATGAAGTGGCTATAGCAGGACATGGAGCAATATTAAGTTTGAAAGAAGAATTTAAAGATTTAGTTGATTTAAGATATATATCTTTATATATGAATTACAATTCTACTTTTAGAAAAGATGTAGAATTGTTAGTCACTGGAACAAATACATTGAGAATTAAAGTGGATGATATTTTAGGATTAAAGTTATTACTTCCAACTATAGAAATGCAAAAAATGATTGTTGAAAAATACGAAAAAGGTAAAAGAGAAATCGACACTTTAAATAATAAAATAAACCTCTTCGACAAGATATATGAGTTTTATAGAGGAGAATTATTTAGTTTTGAAAGGGATGACAATGGAGTTTAAAGAACATAATAACAGAAAGGAAGCCAAAAAGGTAGCAGAATATATCACTGGGCAAAATCTAAGATTATATATGGCCGATAAAGTTAAGAAATATTTAGGTGATGAACCTTTGATAATTTTTGACGGAGCTATTGGCTCGGGCCAATTAGAACAATATATTAATCTGTCAATGCTTTATGGGATAGATATTCAAGAAAAATCAGTTATAGCAGCTAAAGAAAATTATAAGAATTCAGATATAGAAATCGGTAGTTTCTTTAATTACAACAAAGACATATTAGTTGACGCCGTAGTTATGAACTCACCATTCTCATTGAAATTTAAAGAATTATCTATTGAAGAACAAGAGAATATAACTAAAGAATTTCCTTGGAAGAAGTCAGGAGTAGTTGATGATATATTTGTTTTAAAATCTTTAAAATATACTAAAAGATATGGATTTTATATTTTGTTTCCTGGGGTATCTTATAGGAATAGTGAAGCTAAGTTTAGAGAGATAATAGGAAATAACTTACAAGAATTAAACATGATAGAAAATGCATTTGATGATACAACCATACCAGTTATATTTGTAGTTATAGATAGAGAAAAGAAAACTCCAGAAGTACATAAGGAAGTATATGATTGTAAGCAGTCAAAAGTGTTAATAGAAATTGTAGAAAATTTAGAAACGCATTTAAAATGGGCTTGTGCTGTTGTTCCTAGGGAAGTAGAAGTAATAGATATAGATAAAGTAAATAGAGAGGCACACGAGCATTTTTTAAAACACGTGAGAAATTCTTTAGAAATAGACTTATTAATGATAGAAAACTTTCAATCTAATATCAATTTTTCAAAGCTTTTAAAGGATCTAAAAGAAATAATAAAAAATGCTGAAAGGAGATATGAAAATCTAAAAAATGAAAATAAAATCAAAATTAGTAAACAATACAGTTTGTTTGAATAAAAAAAGAGCATAGCTGGCAACTATACTCTAAAAGTTTATACTTAATCAAATTATATACTTAGTTTAAATAATAATCAAGAGGAAAAATGAAAACATTAAAATTAAAGAATAAAGAAGGTAAGTTAGTAACTATAGAAATGGATAGTATAACAGATTTTGTTCCATTTATAAAAAAAGGATTTATAGTATGGAATATGACTATATTTTATGATAATAAATCTGATTTTTTCTACGGATATAGTAATGAAAATTTAAAAGATATATTTATAGAATTAGTTAAAAAATTTAAAAAAGAAAGCGAGAGATAATATGGCAGTAAGTTTATTAGTGGGTCAAATACATGAAATATTAGAAAATAAAAAAACTGAAATACTTGATTACAGCGTTGAAGAAGACTGGCTTGAATTAAGGAAAAAGGGAGTTGGAGGAAGTGATATAGGAGCGATATTAGGAGTGAATAAATATAGATCCTTAGTAGATGTCTATTTAGATAAAGTTGAAGGTAAAAAAGTAGAAGATAACTCTTCAATGGAATGGGGACGTCAATTAGAGCCTGTTATACGTTCATATTTTGAAGAAAAGAACAAGGGGGTATATGATGTATACCTTGCACCATTTTCATTAAAATTTGAGCATCTACGTGCTAATTTGGACGGCATAATCTATAACAAACAAACTAAAAAATTTGGAGTGTTAGAAATTAAAACTGCAAATATTTTCACAGCAAAAGAGTGGAAAGATGGTAAGGTTCCAACGAGTTATTATGCTCAAGTAATGCATTATATGGCAGTTACTGGTTTTGAGTATGCTGTTATAGCTGTTTTAATTGGAGGTAACGACTATAAAGAATTCTACATTGAAAGAAATGTAGGGGAGATAGAAATGATTAAACTGGCTGCTAAAGATTTCTGGGAAACATATATAATTCCTAAAAGACTACCAGCACCAGATGGAAGTGATGCATATAGTGAATATCAAAAAGAATTGCTAAGTAAGTATGAAACTTTTGAAAATAGAATTGAAATAGATGAAGAACAAGAAGACAAAATCAAACATTTAGAAATATTAAAAGGAAGCATTAAGGATTTAGAAAAAAAAGTGAAGTCTATTGAACAAGATTTAATGAATGAAATAATAGAAAATGAAACCAATTTAATGGTAGGAGATAATTTTAAAGTTAAGTTAGTAACACAAAATAGAACTAAAATAGACCCTAAATTTAAAAAAGATTATCAAGAAATGATAACACAGTATAAAGAAATAGAAGATAAATATAAAGTTCCATATCAAGTGAACTTTTTAAAAATAGAAAGAATAGGAGAATAAAATTATGGAAACAGTAAAAAGTGGATTAATAACTAATAATACAAAACAAGAGATAGCAAAGAAAGATAAGCCTAAAACAATTTATGATGTTATTCAAAGCATGAAAGGGCAATTCGAAGTAGCATTACCTAAACATGTTAATAGCGATAGATTTGTAAGAATAGCTTTAACTAGCATAAGACAAAATCCAAAACTAGCTAAATGTGAGCAAGCTAGTTTATTAGGAGCATTAATGACTTCGGCACAATTAGGATTAGAGCCTGGAATACTAGGGCAAGCATATTTAATACCTTACGGAAATCAAGTGCAATTTCAAATAGGGTACAAAGGTTTAATTGAGCTATTAAGAAGAAGTGGGCAGTTAAGTGATATATATGCTTATCCAGTATATGAAAACGATAAGTTTGAAATTACATTTGGTATAGAAAGAAATGTAGTGCATATACCTAATTTCAAGGATAGAGGAAAAGAAATAGGATACTATGCTGTAGCTAAACTTAAAGATGGTGCAGTTTCTTTTGAATATATGACTAAAGAAGAAATAGAAAAACATAGAGATAAATTTAGTAAAGCTGCTAATAGCTCTTCAAGTCCTTGGAAAACTGATTTTAATGAAATGGCAAAGAAAACAGTAATTAAAAAGTTACTAAAATATTTACCTGTTTCAGTTGAATTTTTAGAAAGTGCATCCAAAGATGAAAAAACTTATGAAATTAAAAAAGAAAATATAGAAAAATCAAATATAGGCAATGAAATTTTAGATCCTATGGAAATTGAAGAAGTGGAAATAATAGATGAAACTACTGGAGAAATAATCGAAGAGGGGGTAAATGAATAATGAATTATGTATCATTATTAGGAAGACTTACAAGAGACCCAGAAGTTCAATATACAGGAACAGGTAAAGCTTATTTAAGATTTTCAATTGCAGTTAGAAGAGACAATGATAAGGATGAAGTAGATTTTATTAATTGTGTTGCTTGGGAAAAAAGAGCAGAATTAATAGCACAGTATTTCACTAAAGGACAAAGAATACTAGTTACAGGAAGATTATCAGTAAGTAGTTATGAAAAGGGTGGAGAAAAAAGATATTCAACTGATATATTAGTAGGTTCAATTGAATTTATAGAATATAAAAATGATGAAAATAATAATCAACCAAATAATAATTCAAAGGCAGTTAAAGTAGAAGTAATGGAAGAAGAGGATGATTTTCCATTTTAGGTAAGTAATTTAAAAGAAAGAGAGGTTAGATAATTGGCAAGTAAATTTTATAAGGTTAGTAACAAAATATACAATGCTATATTATCTAACCAAATAAACTATAATACAGTGAAAATTTACTTATTTATGTTAAAAAGAGCAAGTATTACTAAGCTAGAAGATGAAAATAAAGAAAAATATTTTATTGTTACAAGAGAAGAATTAAAAAAAGTACTTACCACTAATTATTTAATAGATATTACAGATTCAATTAAAAAGTTGGAAGAAATAGGGATAATAAAAGTAATTAGAAAAAAAGGAAAAGCTAGTAAATATTATTGGTTAGAAAAATAAGAGTGGGTTGGAAAAAGCAACCTACACTAGATGGGAAAAAGCAACTTAGAGTAGGTTGGAAAAAGCAACCCCTAATATAGATAGTAATAATATAAATAGTAATAACATAGAATTAATTATATAGAATACATAAAGAAAAGAATATAATAAATAAAAGAATAATATATGTGTGTGTAAATAATAAATAATACTATAATAATATATATAGGGTTAAAAAATTTTAACAAAACACACAACATTTTTCTTTAAATCTTCTGAAAGGAGAAAAATGCATAAAATCAAGTTAAAAAAAGAAATATTTTTACGAGGAATTCAACTTTTAGAAATAGTCTTAAATAAGAAATTTACTGAAGAACAGCTAAAAGCATATTATTACTTACTTAATGATCTAGAAAATGAAGAATACACTGTAGGAATAGAAGATTATTTAAAAAATAATTCTTATTCTAAACTTCCGTTACCAGGAGAAATTAGAAAGATTATAGAAAATAAAAAAATAATAAAAGATGAGCAAATTTACCATGAGGTATATTTCCAAATAAAACAAATGACTAAAAACACAACAATAGCTTATGTTTCTGATAATCCAATAGTTCATGTGATAGTAGATAAATTAGGTGGATTAAAGAGATTAGGTCAAATGGATAGTGATAAGCTAGAAATTCTATTAAATTCAAAATTAAGAAATATGGTTAATGTTTACTCTAATATTAAGAATGTTGATATACCATTATTAATTGGAAATATAGAATCTAATCATGTAATAGAAATTGGAGATAAAGAAAGAATTAAACTATGGACTACTAAATATCAAGAAAGGCTGGAAAGTAAGAATGGATAAAATCTTTATAAAAGGAAATGTTCCTAGCAGTAAAAATTCAAAACAATGGACTGGAAATTGTTTAATATCGAGTAAAACAGTAAGAAAATATTTGAAAGAATATGAAATCCAATGGAAGTACAAAAAAAGTGATTTTCTTAAAATGGTAGGCAATAAACAAATACCGCTAAAAATACATTTTAAATTTATTAGAGATAGTAAAAGGAAATTTGATTATCATAATGCAGTTCAATTACCATGTGATTTAATGACTAAACATGGTTGGATAGATGATGATAATGCAGATAATATAATTCCGATATTTGACAATTATGAATATGATAAGAAAAATCCAGGTGTTGAGATTTGGGTAGAATAAGGAGAAAAAATGTGGAAATGTAAACGATGTGACAACAATATTATAGTTAAGGCTACATATGAAGAAATAGATCCAATAGTTAATAAGATAACACTTAAAAAAGAGAATAAGATAGTTTATACATGTTTAGCTTGTAGGAACAAATCGAGTAATTTGAAGAATATAGCTAGTTGGAGAAATCAATACGGAGATGAAGAAGGGGAGGAATAATGAAAAACGTTGAAAGAAAAAAGAGAGCCAAGGTAATTAAGAAAATAAAAGAATTAATATTAAATGGGGAGCAATTAGATTTTTTAAGTAGACATAATCCTAAAATGAAATATTCAGTTAGATATAGAATAGTAGGAGAAAATATAGAATATAGAGTTTCTACAGGATTTCTTAGGTCAAATCTAGAAGACTTTATATCAAGCAGAGTTATGAGTCCAAGTGTTGCGATTGATGGTAAAACATTTTTAGAAATTTATGAGGAGGAATAAAATGGAAAAAGTATTAGAAATAGAAATTAAAAAAATAAACCAAGAATATTCAGTTTGGTGGATAACATATCAAAACGAGTGGGTGTTTCCTAGAGGGGAGTTTAAAGATGATGAATTAGGCGTATACAGTTTTATGCAACCTACAATTTTTGAGGATGAAAAGGAAGGTTGGATATTGAATATCAAAGGGAAAGCAATTCACTATGATATAACTCCTAAAATACTTGAAAACAAATATTTACCTATACTGATAAAAAAAGTAGACGAAATCAATGAAAAATATGGGATAAAGACTGAAAATTCAATGGTTGATAGAGACAAATTAAATTCTAACGTTTTAAGACTTCAAAGAGTATTCAATGTATTCTCGTTTAATTTGAATAGCTTTACCGATAAAGAAACGAAAGAGAAACTATCAGGTATAAAAGATGAGCTTGAATACATATTAGAAGCATTTGAAAAGGCTAAAAAAATTTAAAGAGTGGAGAAAAGAAAATGAAAGAAAAAGTATTAGAATTAAAAATAGTTGAAATAAATGAAGAGTGGAGTGTGTGGTATATAACACATCAAAATGAGGAAGTTTTACCTAGGGGAATATTTGAAGATGAAGAATTGGGAGTATATAGTACTTTGAGTCCCTTATTCATGATTGAAGAGAAAGAAGAACCAGTGTTAGGACTTTTAGGAAGATGGGAAACTTCTGATAACGAACCCAACAAAATTTTAAACGTTGACGTACCGTTGTTGCAAAAAAAAGTAGACCAATTAAACGAAAAATATGGAACAGAAAAGATTGGAAATTCAGGAGTTGATAGAGATGAATTAAAAAATGATATTTTAACACTTCAAGGAATTTGTAATGTATTGTATTTTGATTTAGATAGTCTTGCTGATGAAGAAATGAAAAATAAGCTAACAAAGCTAAAAGATATGCTTGAATATATATTAGAAGCATTTTAAAAGGCTAAAAAAAATTAAAGAATGGAGAGATAAAAATGGTTTATCAAGGTAGCAAAAATAGATATGCAAAGTTTATAATTCCCATAATAAATAAAATCATAAAAAATAATAATATAACAACATTTGTAGATTTATGTTCTGGGGGTTGTAATATTGTTGCCAATCCAAAATATGATATAGATGTTAAAAATAAGATGGCTATAGATAATAATAAATATTTAATTAGTTTATTAGAGAAAGTAAAAAGAAATGAACTTGAATTTAGGTTTATTGAAAAAGACGAGTATTTAAAAGTTAAGTATAATAAAGAACATTTTGAAGATTGGTTTGTAGCATATTGTGCTTTTTTATGTTCTTTTGGGAGTATGTGGTTTGAAGCATACATTGGTTTTTTAAAAGATAAAGGAAAGATTAGAAATATGCAACTTGAAAGATATAATAATCTATTAAATCAATCAAATAAATTAAAAGAGGTTAAACTTGAATATAACGATATATTTGATATAGATTTTTCAAAATTTGATAAAAATACACTTTTTTATATAGACCCGCCGTATAGTGATGTAATTGGTTATCATAACAAATTTGATAATGTAAAATTTTGGGATTTGGTGGAAACATTATCAAAAGATTTCATTGTTTTAATTAGTGAGTACAAAGCCCCTGAAAATTTTATAAGTATATGGGAAACGGGTTTTAAAAGTCGTTTAAATAACTGTGTTGATGCTAGTAAAATTAAATCGTACACGGAGAACTTATTTATACATAAAGATAATTTGAGAAAAATTGGTTATGAAATTAAAGATTAAGAAAATTTAGAGAATGGAGAAAACTATGGAAAAATACATACCGAAAACTAAAGAAGAATTAGAAAAATTAGTAGATGATTTAGATATTAATTTAGGGGATATAGATGTATCTAATGTTACAGATATGACTGACCTATTTTTTGATACAGTTAGGGAAGATTTCACTGGTATAGAAAATTGGAATGTGAGTAATGTAACTGATATGTGTGGAATGTTTGCATTTAGTGGATTTAATCACGACATATCTAAGTGGAATGTATCAAATGTTGAAAATATGAGCTATATGTTCAAATGTTGTGAGTTTAATCAAGATATTAGTAATTGGAATGTATCAAATGTTAAAGATATGTATGCTATGTTTAAAGAATCTTCATTTAATAGAGATGTGAGTAAATGGAATATATCTAATGTTGAAGATATGAGCCATATGTTTGAAAATTCATACTTTAATGATGATATTAGCAAGTGGGTTGTATCTAGTGTTAAAAATATGTATTGTATGTTCAATGGCTCAGAGTTTAATGGTGATATTAGTGAGTGGAAATTAAATAAAAATATTATCATAGATGACGAAACTTTAAAAAGAATAAAGAATTAGGAGTATGCAATGAGTTATAGAATATACCTTAATGTAGAAAGAGATGGGGTAGATATAGGGGATTATCAATTATTTGGAAATAACGACTATCCAGATAGTCTGTATGAATACTTAATAAGTGAAAATCTAATTGATAAAGAATATTTAGAGGATAACGAATATTGTATTGATAAAATCGAAATTAAAAATTTAAAAGAATTTAACGAAAAAGTAATAGTTCCAAATATAAAAAATGATATTCATTTAAGACCGACTAAAAATAAATATGGAACATACTATAATGTTCCCATTAGTAAAGATGGTGTAGAAAAAGGTACGGTTTATGAAACGTGGCTTATGTTAAAAACTAGTAAAATATTGATGTTTTATAATTTATGTGAGTTTTTAAATGAAAATGATTGTTTTAAAAATAATTTTTTAAAAAGTTTAGAACTAAAAGAAGATATAAAACTATATATTGAAGCATTTTAAAAAGTTAAGAAAAGTTAAGAAAAGTTAAGAAAAGTTAAGGCTGAAATTGATTAAAAGAAAATTAGGAGGATTAAAAATGAATATAACGAAAATAGCAAGTAATTCAAGGGTTGGAATTGAAAGAGAAAGTTTAGACTTTTATGCAACCAACCCACAAGATTTTAAAAAATTTGTAAATTGGTATGATAATAATATTGAAAGTTTAAAGGATAAAAAAATATTAGAAAGTTGTGCAGGTAATGGACATATGAGCATTGTCCTTAAAGATTATGCGGATGAGGTAGTAAGTTATGATTTAGTTGAAAGAGATTATAAATTAGACAAAGTTATTAATATGTATGATATTGAGGATATAAAAGGTTTTGATTATGTAATAACTAATCCTCCTTTCAGAGAATTAAATAAATTTTTAAAAAAATTCTTAGATATTGCAGAAGATGGACAAAAACTTTTATTTTTAGTTCCTATGTATGCTTTGGAAACTAAAGGGAGATATGAAATTTACAAGGAGTATCCACCTCATACAATCTTTATTAGTACAAGTAGAATATTGTGCAGTAAAAATGGAAATTTTGAAACATTTAAAAATAAAAGCAGTGCAATGTTTTGTTATATCAAATTTATCAAGGGGTATAAAGGCGAAACAAAATTAAGCTTTTTACCTTTTGAATATTAAGGAGGATTAAAAATGTCAAAATGGATTGAACCAAAAAATGCAAATTGGAAACCATTAATAAACTTAGATAGTGTGAAATTTTTTTGTAAATACGAAGATTATGATGAATTTTATATTAGATTTAATTTTGGCGGAGTAGGTTTGTCAGTAAATGATACAGCTCCGATAGAGTCCGTTGATATAGACATTTCATTTGATACTGAAGAAGAAAGAGATAAAGAATATGAAAGAATAAAGAAAATGTTGCTGGAGGAATAATGAACTATAGAATATGGAACACTAAAGAAAAGAAATATGAACCTGACTTGTTTCTTAGTCAGGATGGAACTAGAATAATGAAAGAAGGTTGGTTTAAAGCAGTTCCTTTGAGTGAAGATTTCAAGGTAGAGCAGGGAATATGTATAACGAATGAAGGAACTTTCTATGAGAATGATATCATTCAATATTTCGATGGAGAAGTAGGAGTGGTAGAATTAAACAATGAAGGTGATTTCTGGGTCGATGTGGAAAGATTATCAGATGTATATGACATATATTTGGTTGGAAATGCTAATGTGACTAATATAGAAGATTGCTACGATGAAGAATCAGAAAAAGATTATCAAAATAACTTAAAATATGAAGAAAACGCAGGAAAGTAGGAGGAGAACATGATAGTTGAAATATTATATTGTACCAACTTAATTGCTATAGCTCTATATGGCTTCATTTGGTATGCTAGAGCTCAAAAGTACCTTAAAGGGTGGAATGAGTCGTTAGAACTCCAAAAACCAAAAATAGAGCAATTAAATAAGCTATATGAGATGAATATAAAATTATTACATGAAAAAAGAGAGCTAGAAAAAGAGATAAGAGAACTTAAAAGTCAAATAAGAGATACGGAAGAAATGGTTAAGAAGTTTAATGACTGTATAGTATCTTTAAGTGAAAAGAATAAAGAAATTATCGTGCTTAAATACAAAGTTAGAGAACTTAAATTAGAATTAAATAAGGTGAATAATAATGAGAAAACTGAAATTTAAAAAAGAACCTTTAGACCAAGAAACTAAAGAAAAAGGAATTAAATTAGTAATCTTAGGTGTCCTTATGAATTCATTCGCTAAACTTCTTTATTGGAATAAAGACTTTAAAAAAGATGTCAATCAAATAGGAATATTACTTGATATGTGTGAAAGTAAAACTAAAATCGTTTTCCAGGAAAAAGAGGTGTTTAACGACTATCCTACTAGCCCACTAATTAAAAGGTGGAGTAAACTATATAAGGATGCTGAAACTAATGTTTCTAATAAAGTAAGATTAATTTTTGAAGAATTTTTACAAGATTATATGCAAAGGGTAGAGAAAGACACTGTCGACAATTACATGAAATACTATAGAACTGCAACAATGCATGATATATATGAAATTAAAGAGATGGTTAAAGATGTGGTCAGAATTGGAATATGTTTCAATAACTATAAAGTAGCAATTCAAGGTAAGGAAACCAAGGAAGAAAAGACTTTATTAACTCTAGCTAATACTTGGCTAGGAAAAATACACAAGGACATATTAGGAGGTTAAATTGAAAGAATTGGAAATAAGAGAGTTAATTAAAAAAGAGGTTAAGACAGCCGTAGAATATGAAATGAAAGATATTCAGCACTTAAAAATAGAAGACAGTAAAGTTCTTTTAAAAAATTATCCTAGTTATAAAAGAAGGGTGGAAAAGATTAAATTCGACATTGATTATATTGGTAGTCCTGAATATGTTCCTATAAATTTCAAAGAAGAAGGAATTAATGTTCAAGGAACCAAAGAATATAAAAGTGAATTAGAAAAAAAAGAGGAAAAGATAGAAAAACTAAAGAAAGAATTGAAAGATTATACTGATGTAATAAACAAGATAGAAAGAGCGTTAAATATTCTTAAAAAGAATGAGTATTATATGATACTAGAGTTGAAATATTTCAATAACTTAAATTTGGATGTCGTGCTAGAAACTATGCATATTAGTTATGGTAGTTACAAAAGACACCATAATAAACTGATTAAAGAGTTTAAAAGTTTGATTTCTTTATAAAAAGTGATACGCTAAATGATACGATAGTGTATATGAAAGTATGCTATAATATAAAGTGTAAAAGCATAGATGAATAAATTTAATGTTTTTTTCATACTGTTTTCCTTTCGTTAAATAGGTGTCATTTAAGTGGCACCTATATTTAATTTAGGAGGTGGAAATGCTGTATAAGACATGTGCTAAATGTAAGAAGAAACTAAAATTAAAAGAAACATGTTTATGTAATAAGAGTAGACATAAGATTTATGATAAATTTAATAGAAATAAAGATGCTAAAGAATTCTATCATTCTAAAGAGTGGATAAAAGTTAGGAAGATGGTGTTAGAAAGATTCAATTACTTAGATGTATACGAATTGAATACGACTGGAAGGATAGTTCCTGCGGAGATAGTTCATCATATTGTTCCTTTAGAGGAGTCGAAGAAACGTTCGCTTGATGTTGACAATCTTATTCCAGTGTCGACTGCTAATCATAACAGAATACATCGAATTTATGATAAGAGCGGAAATGATAAAAAAGCTTTACAAATTAAACTGAAAAAATGGGTAGGGGGTAGGTGAAAAAGTTTCACGAAAATGCCCTCGAGACCGCGTCGATTCTTTTCTGTGGAGAAATTCCGAAAACTCATGTGAAACGTATTGAAACTAATTTGAAGGTATGTTATAATTAAAAAAAGGAAATTCGAGAGAGTTAGGTGAAAAAAATGATTGGAATATTAATTCTTTGTTTTATATGTATGGTTTTATATACTACATTGCCTTATATGGTTATAAGTTGGTTAATTGGTATGATTTGGGAAAACAAATTATTCTATTTCATTTGTTTAATGATTGGACTATTTCTAATTTATTTCTTGGAGTTAGCTTTCTATTATGTTGTAAATAAAATTTTTAATAAATTAGGAATTTAAAAAAATATAAAATATAAAATATAAACACTGAGTTCATCAGTGTTTTTTTTTGTTTATAAACACGAAAGGAGGTGTCATCAAATATGGCTAGACCTAGAAAGTCTCTTTCGGAACAAACGAGTCATTTGACTAAAGAGGAAAGAGCGTTAAGAGAACATCAAGAAAGAGAATCTAAGGTGGGTAGGAATATGATACCTCCTGGATGGTTGAATGAAAAATCAAAGGTGATATTCTATGATATAGTATCCGAGTTAGATGAAAAAGAATTGTTAGATAATTTAGATTTACCGCTACTCTCAATTTATTGTGACGCATACGCTAGAGTTCAAGAACTAACTAATTTAATAGATAAGGAAGGGTACATCATATTCCGTATGAACGATAAAGGTAGCGTCACTACTAGTAAGAATCCTAATGTAGATATCTTGAAACTAATGCAAAAAACTGTCTTAGATTATGCGGTCAGATTAGGGCTGAATAGCATCGATAGGACTAAACTAATTACTACTAAACCGAAAGATGAAGAGGTGGATCCTTTTGAAACTTTCATTAAGTAAGAAAGAACTAAAAGAGTTAGATCCTACTAACCCATTAGACCTATATGTAATTAATGTATTTAAGCATAAAGTGCCGATAGGGACAAATCAGTTTCTGGTGATAAAAAGATATCTAAATTTAAAGAAAAAAAGGGAATATTACTTGGACCTTCAAGCGGTGAATGACATCATATCAATTACCAACCTACTTGTAATAGTTAAAAATAGTAGAATAGAAAAATTTAAGACTCGAGATTTCCAGAATTTCATATTAGGTAACCTTGTCGGATGGAAAATAGTTAAGACTGGAAAGAATTTATATCGCGAAGGCTATATACAGCTTGCAAGACAAAACGGAAAGTCGTTACTGTTAGCTGCGCTAGCGATATACTATTCTGTGTTTAAGTCTTTTAGAAATGCTCGTATATTCTGTGCAGCAACCAAAAAAGAACAGGCAAAGATAGTATGGAAGAATATTAAGACATTTATAGAAAACAACAAAGTTTTAAAAAAGAAATACTTTAAAGTCAAAGAACACGCGAGTTTAATCATAAGTAAGTTTGGTAATGAAATCATAGCTCTTTCGAAAGATAGTAAGTCACTGGACGGTTTCGATTCAGTATTAGGAATCATAGATGAATACCATGCACATAAAACTGAGGAGGTATATAAACTTATTTCAGACGGGCAAATATATGTAGACGACTCATTAATCATCGCTATTACTACCGCAGGACCTAATTTATCATATCCTTGTTATCACCAATATACATATTGTAAGAATATATTAAATGAAATAGTAGAAAAGGACTCACTATTCATATTCATTGCCGATTTAGATAACAAAGACAAAGTAAGTAATACTAATAACTGGATTAAGGCTAATCCGTTTATTTGCTTAAACCAAGACTATTCAATTAATGAAGAAGGTATTAAAAGAATAAACGATGAATACAAGGAAGCATTGGAAAAGCAAGGTAGTACCATGAATAACTTTCTTACTAAGAAGTTGAATTTCTGGGTACAAAAGAGTGAAAATGATTATCTAGATAAGTCGAAAATTAAATTGAACGGGTCATTTTTAACATTGGAATTTATGAGAGGTAGAGAGGTATATGTAGGATTAGACCTTTCGAGTGGAGGAGACTTAACGAGTATAGGAATGGTATTTAAATTAGAGGACGGGACTTATTACATACATTCTCATTCGTTCGTGCCAAGTGAAGTAATAGAGAAGAAAGAACGTGTCTCAAAAGCTCCGTATAGAGATTGGATAAGAAGAGGGCTAATTACTTTAACACCTGGATTCAAGACAGATTACAAATTCATATTAGAGTATTTGAAAAACACATTAGAAACTTACGAATTGAATATAGTAGATATTGGGTACGATCCGTATGGTGCGGGAGCTTTTTTAAGTGATTTAGAGGAAATTACAGATAGTATCACCTCTGTTCAACAAAGTGCGCGTAATCTAGGGAGTACGGTTGATGACTTTAGAATATGTTTCGAAGGTAAGATAGTTAGTTACAACAAAGATAACGATTTGCTTAAATGGTCATTGGGTAACGCTAAAGTGACTTATAACTCATTCGGAGAGCCCAAAGTAGTAAAAGAAAATGGGAATGAAAAGATAGATCCTGTCGTATCTATCATAGATGCGTGGTATTTAATGTTTAACAATTCCGAATATGAACAGGATGTCAATGATTCGTTTGACGAGTGGTACAAAGAAAATAAATGAGGAGGTGAATAAGATGGGGATATTTAATTTATTTAATAAGGTAGAAGAAAGAGAAACAAGGGAAGTTAATTTCGATATGTTTGAGGAACGCGAAGTTTATAGAGCTAATCCTATGAGTGAAATAACATACTATACGTGTCTAAAGAAGTTGAGTGAAGCTGTATCGAAACTTAATATACATCTATATGATGATAAAAACAACAGAATATATGACCATGAGGTAATTAGATTGCTTAATCAACGCCCTAATTCGTTCATGACACCTAGTATATTTAAACAAACTATAGAATATTCACGTAATCATAAGGGAAACGCTTATGTTTATATTAAATTTAATAAGTTTGGTATGGTAGAAGGTTTATATCCGCTTGAAAGTGGAAATGTGGAAGTGGTAATCAATAGGGACATCGAGGGACTTCCTGACGTTCTTTATAGAATAAGTTTAAACGGGAAGAAACACGTGTTATTACCACATGAAATAATCCATTTAAAAAGTGGTTTATCAGAAGATGGTGTGATTGGCAAAAGTGCAGTAAATATACTTAAAGATACCTTCGACACTAACCAAAAAGGGAGCCAATTCTTTAATAGATTATTAGATCATGGGTTAAATATTAAGGGAGTTGTAGAAGTAGACCAAAGTTTAAATGACACTAAAAGAAAGGTGTTATTAGACGTATTAACGAGAGATATAAGAACTAATTCTAATAAGAATTTTCTTATATTACCAAAAGGTGCTACTATGACTCCTTTAAACTTTAAATTAACTGATGCACAGTTCTTTGAAATTAGAAAATATACTTCTAATCAAATTGCTGCAGTGTTTGGAATTAGCCCTATATATCTTAATGACTATTCTAAGGCTAGTTATTCTAATAGCGAGGCTCAGAATTTAAGTTTCTATACTGATACTATGTTAGCTATATTGAAACAGTACGAGGAAGAACTTGACTACAAGTTATTAACAGAGCAAGAAAGAGCTAAAGGATATAACTTCAAGTTTAATCTATCTGGAATTCTAAGAGGAGACAGTAAGACTCAATCAGAAGCCATTAGAACTTTAGTATCTACTGGAGTATATACTGTTAATGAGGCTAGAGTAATGCTAGGTAAAAACGAATTACCAAACGGAGACGTTAATTTAATCAACGGAACCTATGTTAAGTTGGAAGATATAGGAAAAGCTTATGAAAAAGGAGGTGTAATCGAGGATGATAATACTAAATAGAGTGGAAGAGAGTCAAGCTGATATTACTATTAGTGGGGACATTATGCCGGATGATTTGAAATGGTTTTATGGTGAAGATATTACTTCTCCGAGAGACATTAGAAATTTTTTGAAAGAAAATGAAAACATCGATGTTATATTTAATATTAATAGTGGTGGCGGGGATGTTTTTTCAGGAACAGAAATAGCTAATCTGATTAGAACTCATAAAGGAAAAACTATAGCGAATATAGAATCTTTGGCAGGTTCCATCGCGAGTGTAATAGCATTTTCTTGCGACAAAATCAAGATGCCAAAGAATTCTTATTTAATGATTCATAAACCATTTGCGAATTTAAGTGGCGATTCGGATAAATTAAGAGATACGGCTAATTTATTAGATAAAATACAGAATAACATTGAATATGTGTATCAGAAGAAGGCATTAGACGGAGTTACTGATAAGCAAATTAGCAAGATGGTCAATGCTACCACGTGGTTCACTGGAGAAGAAGCTACAAAGTACTTTGATATCGAGTTATTAGATGAGGTTAAGGTGCTGAATTGCACTACGAACATGGAGTTCGAGAACGCCCCATCTTTTTTATTGAAAAAAAACACAGAAAAAGTAGAAGAAAACGAGAGTGAAACGTCCAAACTATCACCAGAAATCATTGAAAAAGTATCAAATTTAAAGAAATTTTAGGAGGAAAAATGAAAAATTATAAAGATTTATTAGTAGCATACAATGCTATGGTTGATGAGATTCAAGGAATGACTGAAACTCATACGGAAGAAGAAATTATAAACAAATTAGCTGAGTTAGAAACTTTAAAAAACTCAGTTAAATTAGCTAAAAAAATTGAAGATACAAAGAAACTGGAAATTGCAAATGACACAAAAATTGAAATAAAAGGAGATGTTAAAATGGAAAATAAAAGAGTAAGTGAGATTCTAGCGAAATTAATTACAGGAAGAGCTAGCGCGGAGGAAAGGGAAGAATATTTAAATTTCACAGGTCAAGTAGAAGGGACAGATACTAAAGGAGGATACTTAGTTCCTACTGAATTCATAGCTAAATTACATGAACATAAAAGAAGTTTACCATCATTAGAAGATTTAGTTACTAAGATACCAGTTAAGACTAACAAAGGAGTAATGCCAATAGCTGATAAC
The DNA here is from genome assembly GCF_009733925.1 of Streptobacillus canis. Taxonomy (NCBI): domain Bacteria; kingdom Fusobacteriati; phylum Fusobacteriota; class Fusobacteriia; order Fusobacteriales; family Leptotrichiaceae; genus Streptobacillus; species Streptobacillus canis. The sequence continues at coordinate 146,823 of NZ_WOEI01000001.1, forward strand.
AAACCTACCTCTAAAATGACAAAATTAGGTGAAGGAGTTAAAGCTAGCGTATCAGAAGAATCATTCTCTCAGTTATCATATACTGTAGATAAATATGTCGATGTAATGGCAGTATCAGAAGAATTAATGGCTGACGCAGCATTCAACGTAGAAGATTTAATTAAAATGAGAATAGCTAAAAAATCAGTTAGAACTAATAATGATTGTGTAGTTACTGAGTTGAAGAAAAAGACTAGTCCGTTAGAAGCTACTAAGACTAAGTTACTAGAAAAATTAGAAGAAGCTATATATAACTTAGACCCGTTACATAGAGACTCTACTATAGTAACTTCGACAGAAGGTGTTAAAGCGTTAGCAACTTTAAAAGATAACGACGGTAGATACTTATTAATACCTGATCCATTAAATCCTTATGTTAAGAAATTCTTAGGATTCACAGTGTTCGAATTACCTAACGTAGTATTACCAAAAGTAGAAACTAATAAGGTAGAATTCTTCGTTGGTGACTTAAGTCAATATTTAGTTAAATTCGATAGAGAAACTTTAGAATTCTCTAAATCTAATGAGGCTGGGTTCTTAGAAGGGTCGATATATATAAGAGCTATGGAAAGATTCACTTATAAAGTATTAGATTCGGAAGCAATTCAATATGTTAAATGGGCTAACGCTTAATTAATATAGGAGGAGCGTATGGATTTAGAATTAATTAAGTCATATCTTAGAATAGATTACGATGAAGACGATACGCTCCTTTATAATATTTCAGTTGTGGCTGATTTATTTTTAGAAGGAGCTATCACCAATTGGGAGAAAATTAAAGAAGATAGTAAATATCAAGAAAAGGTCAAGATACTGCAATTAGCAGTAGTCCAGGACTTATACGATAATAGAGGAACTGGAGTAAAGGAACCAAAGATTAATCATATTATCAGCTCGTTAATTAGACAATTAGACATATTAGGAGTTACTTATGAATCTAACTAATAAATTAAATAGAAAAGTTCAAGTATTGAAATATACTAAAATTAAAAACTCTCTAGGCGAAAGTACATACGAATATATTCCGTTTAAGAAAGTATACGCTCAGGTCATGCCTTTAAAAAATTCTTTAAATGATTTAAACAAGGAAAGTGAAGAAGAAAATTCACAATATAAATTTATTATAAGGAAACAGTCTTTTAAAGGGCTAGACGTTAAGTGTATCTTAGAATTAGAAGGTGTTAAATACTCTATAGATTACTGGAATTTAGATTTCAAATCTAATGAATATATCGAAATATTCGCCACTAAGAAGGTGAAAGAATAATGGATTTAGAATTTGACATGGAAACGGAAGAAATACTTAAAGAGTTACATAAGATGTCTAAAAACACTCCAAAATTAGTGAAAAAGCATTTGAAAAATGTGGGTAAAAACATGACGAAAACCATTAAGAAAACTGCAAAACAATTGGTTGGGGTTGGAAAAAAACAAAAGAATCCTAGGAAAAAGTATCACAATAGATTCAAAACCTCAAAAGTGCTTGAAGACACTGGTACTTATGCTGTAGGTACCTACAATTCTAGCCCACACGCTCATTTAATAGAGTATGGATACAAGACCTCAAAAGGCTATGTACCAGGTAAGTATCCGATTACAAAAGGCGTGAGTAAGTATTGTCAAAATATAAAAAAAGATTTAGAGGACATGCTTGATAAAGTAATAGACGAGGGAGGTTTCTAATGATAGTAGAATTGATTAAGAATATAAATGATAGATTAAATAAGTATATTCCAGGAATAGAAATAGTTAGTCAAGACATCGATAAAAACGGAGTATACCCATGTTTCAAAGTAGACTTGATTAGTAGAAATTTAAATCGAATTACTGAGAATATTCTCGAGTATACCTACAGTATCGTTATCAATTTCTATCCTAAACCTAACGTAGATAATAGAATATTACTTTTAGAAATAGGAGAGAAACTAGACCAAATATTTTCATTTGAATTTAATGGATGGCAAATATTAAGTAAAGAAGTATATGATAATGAAGACTTCATTACTTGCGCGTTAGATTATAGGAGTACTAGAATCTATGATAATGAAACAGAACTTAGAGAGAATGAAGATAGTTTAATTAATGAAAAAGAATATGAAACAATAGAAAAAATAGAAAACAAGGAGGAATATTAATGGGAGCACCAATAGTTAATATTAAATTTAGAGAAAACGTAGCTAATGCCGTTAAGATTAGTCCTAAAGGGCATGTGACGCTAATAATAAAAGATAATACTTTAAATGAAAACATTAAAGTATTCAAGAAATTAACTGACGTCAATGGATTAGCAACCGAGAATGCTGAATATGTTAAAGATGTGTTCGTGGGTGGAGCAGCTAAGGTGACTATCTTAAATGTTAGGGATAGCTATACTATAGATAAGGCTATTAAAGACTTAGAAAACATTAAAGCTAATTATGTAGGGGTATTGTCAGGGGATGCTCAAGACCATACTAAATTGGCAAAATATATTAAGACGGCAGATAAGGCGCTAAAGACAATTAAAGGGGTAGTATACAACTTAACTAATCAGGATTGCATGCATTTAATAAATTTAGTTAATACTAAAGTAACATTCAATGATAGTAGAGGAGAAGTAGATGGTTGGAAAGTGGTTCCTTACTTATTAGGAGTCCTAGCTGGAATGCCTTATTCAAGAGGTGCTACTAACTACAACTTATCTGGTTTGTTAAAAACATCAAACGTGGAAGATATTGATGCTGAAATAAACAAAGGTAATCTAGTGCTTAACTATGACGGTGAAAAGACTAAAATAGTGGCAGGAGTCAACACTTTAACTACGGTAGACAAAGACCATTCGGAGGCTATGAAGAGTATAGTAGTAGTTGAGGCAATGGACTTAATGAGGGATGATATAGATGCTAACTTTAGACTATATATCGGAGGGTATAAGAATACTTATTCGATGCAAATGATGATAATTACGTCAATTAAAGCTTACTTCAAAGAATTAACAAGATTAGAGGTGCTAGATCCTGAGTTCGACAATACTATAGACCAGGATATAGAGGCTATGCGTATATACTGGGAAGGTAAAGGTCAGGACACTAGTTCATTAAGTGAATCAGACATAAGACACAAAACTTGTGGGAAAAATGTATATTTCGTTTCAAGTGTTAAAATATTAGAGGTAATAGAAAACTTTGATTTAAGAGTTTTCTTAACAGTTTAAGGAGGTAGAATATGGCAGCAAGCAAAGGTGATAAGTCAGTAATATCAGCAAAATTTGGAGAAATTATAGTTGATGGAGAAGTTATCCAAGAAGTAAGTAAGTCAGAAATAAAAGTCACTATGGAATATTTCGATGTAGAAAGGGCTAATGATTTAGTTAAATATAAGAAATTTGCAGGGTATGAGATTTCAGGAACGATGACTATAAACAAGGTGAATTCTAAATTTGGGAAATTAATTGAACAAATTATCAAAGATAGATACTGTCCTGAAATAAACATGCAGTCAACGTTGAAAGATAAAGCATTTAATGGTTCAGAAGCTATTGCATATTACGGAGTAACGTTCGAGGAAGTTACATTACAAAAGATAGATAATGAAAAATTCGAAATTGAATTACCGTTTAAAGCAAGAGAATTTGAATATTTAGAACATATGGAATAGGAGAGATAATATGGAAGATAAATTAGGATTATTAATTGATAAATTGGAAAACAAAGGAAATAATCATGTATATTATGATGAATATTTAGATATGGAATTAGAAATTAAGAAATTTTCACTTAGAAGATTTAGTAAAATGCAAGAAGGTGCGGATAAAAATACCGACAAAGCGTTAGAAACAATGTACAAGATAATATATGAACACGTTCCATTATTCCAAAGCGACGAGTTATTTGAAAAAAGCGGAGTGCAAAAAAGAGAAAACGTTATTGCTAAAATATATGATGAAAAATTAAAACCTATAGAAAAAATATTTAATTTTATAAACGTTGAGGTATATCAATTAGATGTTGATGTAGAAAAAAAGTCATAGAAGAGTTTGAAAAAGGATTCAATAATTTTAAAAAAGACAACTATTGTAATCTTGTTTCGTATTATTTGAATAGAGGACACACTTTGTCCTCTATTCTTACATTATCAGAAGATGAAATGATCATTTACACTTATTCTATGATGTTAGAAATAGAAAATGAAAATATTAGGAATGGAGGTTAAAAGATGGCTATTAAAATTGGTGCTATTTTTGAATTAAAGGATCAATTTTCAAAAAGAATGAAAACAATAGAAAAAATAACAGGAAAATCTTTTAAAAATATTTCTAAAAATTTTAAAAAATTAAAAAATAGAGCGAAGAAAACATTTAAATTAATTGGAGGATATATAGTAAAAGGGGTTATCGTTTCTGTGGCTGCGTTAGGGAAATATATGAAAGACTCATTAAAATCATATGAAGTACAAAATAGAGCTACGTTGACGTTAACTAATTCTTTAAAGAAACAACAAGGTATGACAAACCAGATGATTAAAAGTACACTTGATTATGCAGGAGTGGTTCAGTCACAAGGAGTAATAGGTGACGAAGTTCTTCAAATGGGGATGAATGAATTGGCTCTATATGGATTAAAAGGTGAGCAAATAAAAAAATTAACAAGTGGCTTAGGTGATATGCTAGTTAAAGAGAAAGGATTAAATGCTACCGTAGAAGATTCTATGATGGCAGGTAAGGCGATTGTTAAAGCTCTTTCAGGAAAGGTTAAAGGTCTTCAAAGTTATGGAATAACTCTGGACGAGACAGAACAAAAAACGTTTAAATTGTTAAATACGGAAAAGAAAATCGAATTCTTAAACAATAAGATTAAGACTTCCATAGGAGACTTAAATAAAAAAATAAGAGAAACACCGGAGGGGGTAACGAAAGCATTAGCTAATGAGTTTGGAGATGTACAAGAAGTCATAGGAGAAAGTTTACAGCCTGTTGTTACAAATATAATGAAAGAACTACTTAAAAATATCCCGACTATAAAGAAATATTTAATGGACCTTATAAAAAAAATTAAAGAAATAGAACCTGTAATAACAAGTTCAATAAATGTTGCGATATCGTTTACAATAAAATTAATAGATTCTTTAATTGTACTTATTAAATGGTTGTCAGATAATTGGAGTTGGATAAAAAAATTAGCGGTGACACTTTCGGGACTCATTGTAATTTTAAAAATTTATAACAAAACAAAGCAGATGATTATTTTTTCTCAACAAGTTTTAAATAACGCTAAAGCACTTGGAATCATAGCCGAAAATACTACTTATGCTAGTATTTTAAAATCTATAGGAGCCTTTTTATGGCAAAAAACAGTAATGATAGGTAGTACGTTAATTACCTGGGGAATGACTGCAGCCACTTGGGCTTTAAATACAGCGTTAGCGATATTAACATCGCCAATTGCGTTAGTCATTGGAGCAGTCGTAGGACTAGCGACAGGAACATACTATTTATACAAAAATTTTGATTGGGTAAAATCTAAAATTGGCGAGTTATGGACTGCATTTAAAAATTCAGGACCAATACAAACATTAATAGGTTGGTTCAAGAGTTTGTTATCATATATACAACCTGTATTAGATATAATAATTAAATTAAAAGATGGTATTACTGGACTTATAACAGGTGGTATAGATAAGATAAAAGGTTTATTTGGGTTTGGTAAAGGTGTTGAAATTCCTAAAAATGCAATGGGGACTCCTTATTTCCAAGGTGGACCTACTATGGTTAACGAACGTGGAGGAGAATTAATAAACTTACCTAACGGAAGTCAAATCATTCCTCATGATCTAAGTAAGAAGATAGTTAATAACAAAACAAGCAACGCTAATATCACCATAAATATAAATGGGTCGGACAAAAGTTCTAAAGAAATAGCATACGAAGTCGCAGCAATATTTAATAGACAACTTGGTCTACAAGGAGGTAACGTACTTGGATAAGATAATATTTACATATGATGGAGTAGACTTCCATCTTCCATTTTCAACTGCACTTGAAATAAATAGAGAATACGATGATTACGAATTTACTAATATATTAGGCGAAACTTATGCTATTCCTGGTAATGCTAGGTTAAGGGAGTTTGAAATAACTGGAATAATTAGTGAGAAAGATTACGTATTCTATTCTCGTAGAGCTAATAAGAATTTAAGTTCGTATATTAACTTTTTCGATAGACCTAGAAAAGAAAAGAAACCTTTATTAATTACTATAGGTAACGATAATACTACTATAGTTCAAATGGAGTGTTTAGCTAGCTTTAGTTACTCCAATTTAGACAGAGTTGGAGATATTTCTTTTAATATTAAAGTTAAAGAATATAAAGAGGTAGAAATATGATAGTTAAATTAAATGGTAAGAATGTGACAAAACTAGTTCAGTCGCTAAATATGAGTAATTCCATAGATACTTTATCTACTACTGTTTCTATCTCTTTTCCTTTTTACAAGAATACTAAATTCTTAGTAGAAGTTAAAGTTGGGGATAAACTAGAAATAGACCATATATTTCAAGGTATAGTAGTAGACTGTGTCTATGATAAAGAAAGTACCGAAATCAAGGCGTTTGATATTGCTTTTTATTTAAGTAAGAATATGATTCTAAAACAGATTAGAAATACTGCGGCGAAAGAAGGAATAAAGGCTATATGTTCTGAACTAGGGATACCTATTAATATTAAAAGTGGTTTAGACACCAAGGTTAACCTTATGTTTAAGAATAAAAGCGCTAGTGATAGTATAGTTGATATCATTAAAGAAGATACTAAGCAAACCGGTAAGGAATATTTTATATATACTTTAAATAATAAAGTATATATTGAAGAGTTAGGAAATGAGGAAGTGGCACTTAGTTTCAAATTAAACGATGCAGAAACATTTAAAGGTGATAAATTGTTAAGTGAAAAAGTAGTAAGTGAGAACATAGAGGAATTGAAAAATTCAATATTAGTGTTATCGGACGACAATAAGTCATTAAAAGTGCTAGCTAAAAATGAAGATAGCGGAAGTATCAATAAGTATGGAAAACTTCAAGAAGTGGTAGAGCTTAATTCCAAAGAAAACAAGAAAGCGAAATCAGTAGCCAGCACTACTTTAAATAGTTTAAACAAAATCAAAAAAGTGGTTAATGTTAATCTAATTACTGATACTTATGTTATAAGTGGTAAGAAGATTAAATTAGAAAATGTAGACTATTTGATTAAGTCAGTTAACTTAGACTTTGAAAATGGAGCATTTAAAGGTAATTTAGAATTAAAGGAGTTGGTATAGGTGGACAATAATCCATTCGAAGAATTAGCAAAAATGTTTAAAGCTAATGAAAATAGATCGTATCTAGGCACTATGATAGCAGAAGTAATAGATCCTCTGCCAAATTTAAAATTGAAACTACTAAATGGAGCAATGGAGATAGACCATGAAATTGAAGGAGACCAAATATTTATAGCTAGAAGTATTACTAATAGAATTGATATAGATGTGACTTTTGAAAAATTCGAAAGTCAAGGAAACATACATAAGATTAAAGATGGAATTAAGTTAGCATTTAAGAATTTAAAGGCTGCGGCAGCTAATATAGTACATATAGCTCCACCAAGTCCACCTAACCCAGTAGTTACTGACTTATCCGTACCAAGTGGAAATATGGATGAATTTAGTTCTAAAATGGCAACTAAAGAAAAAGGAAAATTCAAGGCTCAATTCTTAGTAACCTTAAAAAAAGGAGACAAGGTACTTGTAATAACAAATGAAACTGAGGACCAATATTTCATAGTAGACATTATGGATCCTTTAAAGGAGGTTGAATTAGAATGGGAATATTACCAAAAATCTTAACGGACACGTCCGTTGAATCAAAAGAGAGCAAAGAAAATATAAAAGGGACTAGTTCATACATAGTTGACTTTAAAAATAAAAAAATGAAATATTTTAATGGTATTCCAGAAATAGATAACCAAGAGCTACTGACTAAGATGTATATCCAAAAACTACTATATACAGAATTAGGAAAATGGGAGTTTCATAAAACTTATGGAACTAATTACAAGCAACTGACCTATGGTAAAAAATATACCTTAGTTGATAAAATTAGAATTGAAAGTAATTTAAAAGAGCAATTATTAAAATATGACGACATATTGGCAGTTAACGAACTTAAAATAATTCAAAAGAATAAGACATTAAATATACGTTTTGATGTTCAATTAAAAAATAAAAAAATACTAGAATGGGAGGAGGAAATAGTAAATGATTGATTTAATCAATTTAGAAGTACCTACTCAGGAAGAAGAAGTTAAAAGATTGTTAGCTATGATTCCTGACCAATTCTATAAAGAAGAGGGAAGTATATTTCATGATGTACTAAGTATAGTAGCTAATGATAATATAGAAAAATTAAAATTAATGAAGAATATATTTATTAATTCATTTGGAATTACTGCAACCGGAGAATTTTTAGACCATAAAGTAGCAGAAGTAGGAATGGAGAGAAAGTCAGGAGAAAAAGCAAAAGGAATAGTTAAATTTATGGGGGCTCAAGGCACTAGAATATCTCATAATACCATAGTATTATGCGACAACTTGGAATATGCTACATTAATAGATAGTGAAATAGGAGTTGAAGGCAATGTTTCAATAGAGGTGGTAGCTACTGAAATAGGTAGAAACTATAATATTAAAGGTAATATGATTAATAAGTTAGGGACTACCATTAATGGGGTTAGTAATGTGACTAACGAAAATGATTTCAAAGGCGGAGAAGACGTTGAAACTGACTCTGAATTAAGAGCGAGATACTTAGAGAAAGTTAGAGAACCTGCAACTTCTGGAAACGTATATGATTATAAACGTTGGGCGACATCGATTAATGGAATAGGGCAAGCTAAGGTATATCCTCTCCATGCAGGACCAGGGACAGTAAAAGTGGTAGTAATTAGTAATCTAGGTCGAACTGTTGAAAATGAGAAGATAGAAGAAGTTAAAAGGTATATTGATAATCTTAAACCTATCGGGGCGACTGTGACAGTAGCTAATGCTACACCACTAAATATTAACTTTACTGCGAGAATTAGTAAAAGTGAGCTAGTTGACATAGAAACTATTAAAGAAGAATTCAAGGTTAAATTAAACGAATATATTACTAATGTTAATTTAAACAATGGCTCTATATCATATGGTCGTGTGAGTGCTATTCTTTATGGACTAAAAGGTCTAATTGACTTCAACGATTTAAGAATTAATAATGGGACTAACGGAGTATCTATTCCAGGAGAAAGTATAGCGGTACTTGGGACGGTGAATTTAAATGTATAGATTAGCTGATTACTACAAAGGTATACCCGAGTTCGACGAACTAGAGGATAAATTATTAGACATTGAAAAAGAAAATTTTGATAATATAGAAAAACTAAAAAGAGAACTAATTATAATCACCTCTAATGAAGAAGGACTAGATATTTGGTCTAAGACTCTAGGAACGTCTAAGACTAAACTCGATATCCTTACGAAATTAAGAGGTTCGAAGACTATCACCAAATTAAATCTAGCTTACATTATTAAAGACATCTTAAATCAAGATACGTTAGTGGAAGTAACGGAGCAGAACGAAATTTATAGAGTATTGATAGGAGTTCATGACACTAATGAAAACTTAGATGGAATTCAAGAGAAATTAAGAGAAGAATTAAAATTAATAATTCCAAGTCACATTGAACTGCTTATATATTTCAACTCACTTATTTGGGTTAAATATGAAGCTTATAATAAGAATTGGGACGCGTGGGACGGACTTAATTTAAGTTGGAATAGATTTGAAAGATATAACGAAAGCGTATAGAAGAAAGTAAGGAATAGGAGGTAGATAAATGGCGAGTACTAACAAAACTCAAGTGTTCCAGTTAAACCAATTTATTGGAACTGATTCACTTAAAAGAGTCGATTACAATGGAGATATGGAAAAGATAGAGAATGCCTTAAAAGCAAGTCTAAAAAACGGAGCATTTAGTAATGGACGTTTAACCTTAACTAAAGGGGATAATACCGATATAAATTTAACTTTATTCGAGCCTATATCTAATGATAACAGAGGCATAACCTCATTCGATGAAATTAAACAAAAAGCATTAGAAAAAATACAAGAATTCGGTATAGGTTTGAATAAACCTATAAAAAAGGATATGAATAGTTTCTTATCAAACGGTCTTTATTCCGTAAATTCTGGAGAAAATAGGATAAGAGGGAAATCAACATCTTTTCTTAATTTTCAATATGACACTGATTGGGGAGTTCAGCTAGGTTTGACGGAAGAAGATAACCCTACAGTTAATGTTCGTTCAAAAAGAGATGGAGTTTGGAATGAATGGAAAAGACTAGTTGATGAACCAAGATTAAATGAAATTCTAGAGAGCAAAAGAGCTAGGTTAGACGATATATGGGCAGGTGTTTAGTATGGTGTTTAAAGAGGAAATGCAAGAAATATTAAAAACTATTATAGGCGAGGGAGTTATTAAACAAGGAGGTAGCTCTCAAACATACTCAAAAGGTGATGTAATGAAATATAAGAATGGTAGCAAGTGGTATCTATATAAGTGTAAGAGAACAGGTAGCTATTCCATACCGGACGAGACTAATTTCAAAAGAATAGACTTAAGGGGGTAGAAAATGGCTAATGAAATTTTATACAAAGAGGAATTACAGCCTACATTAAATACCATAATAGGAGTTACCCCAAAGACTTTACCTGCCGTACTTAATAAAGGTGATATAGTTAAATATGGAAACTATCTATATAAGTATAAAGGTGTAAACGGAGTCAGAAAAGAATTAGTGGACGAAAGTAACTTCAAGAAAGTAGGTTTAAGATATAGAGAAAATGGGTATAAGGTAGATATAGTAGATAGTATGGAAAATTTATATAAATGGATGTTTTTTGAAGGATTAAATGGAGACAGACAAAAAAGTAAATGGACATTAAGAAAGCAGGAATTAAGAAAGCAATATAATTTGAAAACTATTGTATTTTTTAATGAAGAAGTCGACGTCAGTTATATTTGGAGTACATTTGAAAGAGTTGCTATAAAAAATAACTATGACCCTAAATTTTTCTTTAAATTTCCCATAAAAGATTATTACGATAAAACTTATAATTCTTATGAAGAAATAAAAAAAAGCAACCCTTATTTTTCAAGAAAAATCTCGTATGGAAATAATTTAAATTATACTTATTTAAAAAAACAAGATATTTTAAATGAAAGGAAAATAATTTATACAAATTTTGAAAAATTTTTAGAAAACAATAATCCTGTTCACAAATATACATCCCAAGAGTTAAAGACATATTTATGTTTTGGAGGTTTTCTAAAAAAAATAAAACAATATGGATTAAAAGATTTTTATAGAAATGAATTTGAATTTGGAGTTTTTCAAAATTTTTTTGAATATACTGAAAAATTAGAAGAAAAAGAAAATATTTTTAATTTTCATATTTACGATATTCAACATGAAAATTCATATGCCACATATGGATTTAATTTTAGTTACAGCCCAACGCAAATAACAACTAACAGGTTTTGGCTACCGTATTTCAATGATATGGAAGGAAGTGATTACTCAGGCAAGAGTGCTCGAACTTTAAATCATGAGTTCAATAAATATGGAATATATTTCAAATTAGAGGAAGATGGAAATTATGTGTACAGATTTAAGTCAGTATTCACTGATAGAAATCAACATGAAGAATGGGGGACTAAAGGTCCGTGGGGAGCTAGGTATGCTTATTATTTAAGTGCAACGGACGTTAGAGGTGACGGTGACACATATTGCCGTTGGCAGCCAAAGGAAATTGATACTGAATTGAACTTTACTATTGAAAATGGGAACATTATAAATGTATCACTTAATTTCAGTGAAGAAACTAGGGATACTAACAGGTTTAAAGATGAGTTTATGAATACAGGGTACACTTTTGAAAATGGATATTTATATATTAAGGTTTTTTATGCTATTTGGTCTTATGATGATGCTGGAGATTGGAACGAGTGTCAGTTTGCGCACATTATACCTCCATTTAGCTTAGAATTCAAAGGAGATAACGAATTTGGATCTAAACCAATTAATAATGGAAATAATCATTTTAAACCACCGGTAGATGAATGGGAAGATTAAAATGATCTAAAAAAGGAAGCAATAGTGGAAATGATTTCAACTTTCCGAATATAAGATTTAGAGAAGGGTAGTGAATAAAAATGAGTAAATATTTATATGACAGTAATGGAGCCTATATAGGCTCTTTTTTTGATGAAATAGAAAATCAAGATATATTGAAATCTTGTCCGGGAGGAATTATTTCAAATGAATTTTTTGAATATTCTAAAATAGAAAATGGGAAAATTATTTCTATGAATCAAGAGGAAATAGAAAAATTCAAATATTCAAAATATAAGAATAAAGAATATGAGTTAAAATCTAATGAAATAATAGAAAATGAATCAATTAAAGAAATTTCTCTTGGTGAATATGAATATATTAATGAAGGAGTATTAAAGTATGACTTTGAAAAGAAAAGGGAGTTTCTACTTAATAAAACTAAAACTTACGAACAAATTGAAAAAGAAAAGTCTTTCGAATTCAAGGGCTTCCTTCAACCTAATAGAGAATTAGAAGACCAAAGTTCGTTGATGAAAATTATCATGATGCTGCAAGCTACTAAGCAAAATCATTTTTCAAATTGGAAGATGAAAGATAATAACGGAAACGAGCATTACGTTGACTTAACCTTAAAAGAATTAATGGAAATGGCAATGATCATGTCCACACAGACTACTCAAGCAATGATTAAATGGTCAAAAATAAGAGAACAAATCAAAACAATGAACGAAGAGGAGTTGAAAACGTATGAACTTACAAGAGAATAATATATATGTAGTTGCTTATAAAGATAAGTTTACATTTTGGAGCGGACCAATAATGTGGTGGCTCGGTCATCCATATTCTCATATAGAAGTTTATAAAGATGGAGTACTTATAGGAATAAGTAATGATCAGCATGTGAGAAGGGTGCAGCAAGGATTGAACCCTAAAAAATGGGACATATTCAAATTAAATGTAGATGTTTCAGAGGGGTTAGAAACTTTCTACAAAGAAACTAGAGGTAAGAAATATGATTGGAAAGGGGTTATCTTAACTTGTATCTTTAATAGGAGAAGGCATAATCCAGATAAGTATACTTGTTCAGAATGGGTAGCGGAAATGCTTGATAAATCTTTAGATTTTCTTAATCCTAAAGATTATATTAATCTAATGCCTTACGATGTAATAGTGGCGTTAAAAAATAAAAATTTAATAGAAAAAGTAAATGTGGAAGGAGTGAGATTTCATGGCATATAATTTTAGCAAGAAGAGTTTAGAAAGACTTGAGGGCATACACCCATTATTAGTAAAAGTATTTAAGGAGGCTATTAAGGAGTCTCCTTTTGATTTTTTAATCACTCAAGGGGTTAGGACGGAAGAAGAACAGAATAGACTGTATCAACAAGGAAGAACTAAGCCGGGAAAAAAAGTTACAAATTGTGACGGTACAATTAAGAAGTCTAATCACCAGGCTAAAAAAGATGGGTTCGGTTATGCTATAGATATCGCTATTTATAACCCTAACATTCCTGGTAAGGTTGAATGGGACGCGAACAAATTAAGAATAGTAGCTAATCATATTAAAGAAGTAGCTAGAAAATTAGACGTTAAAGTAGAATGGGGAGGAGACTGGAGAAGTTTCAAAGATTACCCTCATTTCGAATTGAAATTGTAAGTAGTTCGGAAAACCCGAACAACTGAAAAAGTGGTAGTCAACTATTAGTTTACAACCACATTTTACAAGAATTAAAAAGCAACAGTAAACTATTAATTTACAGTTGGAACATAAAATATAAAATTAAAATATAAAAATATAAGGAGTGATTATTATGTCAAAAATGGAAATTATTTATTTAGTCAGTGGAGTGTTAGTAGGTTTGTTTGGTAGTTTATTACCATTATTTAGATATTTAGCTAAGAAAAGTGCAACTACTGTAGATGATAAAATATTAGAAATATCTATTCAAGCAGTAAACTTTGTTGATAAACACTTTTTAGATAAGTCAGGAGCAAGTAAGAAAGCACTTGCTGGAGAAATTATTGAAAGAGGAGCAAAAGAAATTGGAAAAGAAATCAATGAAAATATAGTTGATAAAGCTATTGAAAAAGCTTGGAAAATAAATGAAATTAATGGTGCTTTAGAAAAAGAGGAAGAAGAAAAAGCAAAAGAAGAAAATCAAGGTGAAATGGGGAAGTAAATTCCCCTAAACCTCTATATCAATATAATGACTTTAGCGATGTTTTAGGAGATATTAAAAGAGATTATTCAAGAAGTATGGTATATGGAGATATAGCTATAAAAACAAAACCTTTTAATATTAAAGAAACTGAGGCAGTTGCTAGAGTTGGTGCTACTTGGTATATAGGTAAGTAGGTGGTAATATGGAATTAGAATTAATAAGCAACCTAATAAAATTAATCGGAGATAACGGCATTAGTTTAGTAGCTAGTGCTATTCTTTTATATTTTACCTCTAAATATTTCAAAGAAAATGCTGAGAATCAAAAGGAAATAATAAAGGCAATAATCTTAGTTAAAGAGAAATTAGTTAATGGTCATTTAGGTAATGAAGATTTGAAATTTTATGTTAGAATTTATTGGATTAGAATATGCGAAACATATAAGGCTGAAATGTTAGAATATTTAATTAGAAATAATATCAAAGCAAATTATGATAATATTAATATTGAGTTAGACAAGAAGATGTTGACTATCATTAATAGAATGAAAGAAATTGTTAGAGGTCAAACGAACGGAATGAATCTTTTAAAGATTAGTGACTTGATTACTGATAACTATTCGTCATTACATACCAAGTGTATGGAAATATTAAAATGTGCAATAGAGGAAAAAGAGAGAAATAACTGTACCTCGATTAATACTTTATGTAGCACTGAAAATATTGCAAGAGCTATTAAGAATCATATAGACCATTTGAATGTTGAAGTATTAGAAATTATAGATGGAATGAATTTATAGGGCAGGAGAAATCTTGCCCTTCTTTTTTTTATTTATAGATAAAATAATCTGAAAAAGTACTTGACTTTTAGTTTTAGATATAGTATAATATATATGTAGAGAGGAGGTAAGAGAAATGAAAAACAAAAAAGTAGAGAAAAATAAAAAAGCTACTACTAAAATTACTAAAAAAGAAATTCTAATAACCCTTCAAATAATAAAAGAAATTCTAATAATAGTAACTTTAATAATAGCGATAGCTTAAAGGTAAGAGGAGAAATCCTCTACCTTACTCTACTTTTATTTTACACTATATATATTAAAAAAGCAAGGGAGTGAGAAAATGAAAGAAATAATATTAAAAGGGTTGGTAGTATTAATTATACTAATCACATTAATACAAGGCTATTTATATTTGAAAAAATAGGAGGTTAAAATGAATACTACAGGTAAAAAATTTGGAGGAAGAAAAAAGGGAGTTCCTAACAAAGAAAATGGAGTTCTAAAAGATAAAAGATTTTTAGGATATAAATATACTGAAATAGAATACAATGAAATGAATAGAGTGTTAAATAAATACAAGAAAGAAAATAAATGTACAACTTCTAAAGCACTTATGGATATGATAATGAGTTTTGATAAATAATAAGATACAAAAGATATTCTAGACTTTTTTAACTAACTCACTTTTTTAGTAAGAGAAAACTTCCCTAAAAAATACATTTTTATTTAAAAAACGTTATTTTTTTTACTTTTTTATGATTTTTAAAGCAATTAAAAGCTAGTAAAAACTAGCATTTGTTAGCGTATACTTTTAAATTTTATTTATTTCAGGAACAGAACCTGTAGAATTAGAAAATATAGTATATGAAGAATTTTAATTATAATAGCATTATTACAAGAATTTGTAATAATGCTATTTTTTAAAACCTAAATTAAAATAGTAAGTGTCCAAAAGTTTAATTAAACTAGATTTAATAGACACTCATAAACTTGATTAGATGTTAAAGCATTGAAAATTTTTCTTGGATAATTATTCATGAATGTTTCAATGTGTTTAACATCTTTTTTTGTTAAATGATCCATAGATACACCTTTAGATATAAATCTTCTAACTATTTTATTATTATTTTCATTACTTACTCTCTCATTAGAACAATAAGGATGAGCAAAATACCAATCAATACCTAAATCAGTAATTTCTTTAATATTTGCAAATTCACTTCCATTATCAGAAGTAATTG